>JAYSUY010000529.1:0-4435 GCA_043718855.1 Saprospiraceae bacterium
GACTCGTCCGACGACAAATTCGTCGGTCGAGGTGCGCACCTTGGCCTTCGTCCGACGAATTTGTCGTCGGACGAAGGCGGTGCGACGAACTAGCCGCCCGACTACGTTTACGAAACTTTTTGAAGTTTCGTAAACGTGCCGCCCAATCACCACTCAAACAATCACCCGATAAGACCTCGCCACCTCGGCTGGCACGAAGGGCGTAGGATCCGCCCCACCCACGATGATCTCCCGAACGATGGTGCTGCTGATGTGCGAAAACTCGGGTTGCGAGATCAGGAACACCGTCTCAATGCCGCCGCCGACGATCTGGTTGAGTTGCGAGATGGTCTTTTCGTAGTCAAAATCGGAGGCGTTGCGCAAGCCGCGTAGCAGGTACCGCGCGCCGATGCGCTGGCAGTAGTGCGCTGTGAGGTTTTGGAACGAATCCACTTCCACTTGCGGGTATTCGGCGAACACGGCACGGAGCCACTCCATGCGCTGTTCGAGCGAAAACAGGTATTTTTTGGTGGAATTGACCCCTATCGCCACGATCACGCGGTCGAAAAGCGGTAAAGCCCGCCGCACCAAATCCACATGGCCGACGGTGATGGGGTCGAAGGAGCCGGGGAAAACCGCGATTTTTGTCATGGCGCAAATATCTTGCAAGGCAATCATTTGCCTGTGTGTTTTTAAAAAATCGGCGACACTTCCTTCAGCCCAAATGTCTGTTCCCGTCCGTCCGCCATCTCCATGCGCAGCCGCCCTTCCTGTGTCACGCCTCGCACGATGCCCTCAAAGGCCGATCTGTCGGGGCGGGCGTAGCGGGCTATTTCCCCAAACCCCAGCAGGCTGCGCTCGTACTCGGATTTTAGTGCCGCTCGATGGCCGGAGCGGAGTTGCTCGTAGCGGTGTTCGAGGCATTCCAGCAGTCGTTCTGCTAACGCATCTAGGTCAAAGGTTTTTTCAAAAACAGCCGCCAACGAGGTAGGATTGGGCAGTGCCGGATCAAACTCCAACTGGTTCACATTCAAACCAATGCCCACCACGCTGCTCTGCAATCGGCTGCCCGAAAGCGCATTTTGAATCAAGATGCCCGCTGCTTTTTGAGCGCCAAAATACAGGTCGTTGGGCCACTTGAGTGAGGAGTGAGGGCTGAGGAGTGAGGGGTGAGGGGTGAGGAGTGAGGGGTGAGGGGTGAGGGGTGGGGAGTGAGGAGTGAGGAGTGAGGAGTGAGGAGCGTGCCCTCCACCTTCTACCCTCCACCCTCTACCTTCCACCGCATCCCGCAATGCCAGCGCTACCGCCATGCTGAGGTGAAATTGAGCCGATACTTCGAGCCAGTTTGGGTAAAAAATCACACTCAGCAGCAGGTTTTGGCCTGGTGTACTCTGCCAGTGGCTGCCAAACTGACCGCGACCGGCTGACTGGCTGGCAGCCCGAATCACTGTTCCCTCCACTGGCTTGTTATTTGAAGATATCATGGCATAAGCGATCCCGTCAACATCCGTCCAAGACAGTATCGGCGAAAAAGCAGGCACATCCAGCAGCGCCAGCGCGTAATCATTTGTGGAAGGCAGTTCGTCGAAACGGAGGTAAACCTTTCCAATGAAGCGGGTGTTCATGTCGGGCAAAGTGTAAAAGACGGGCAGTGAAGCGTCCAAGTGTCGCGCAAAAATAGCATACCTTTGTCGGCACTTTGGGGTACTTTCGGTCTCAAACCCACAAATCCCCAGTCACCAGTCACCAACCACAACTACTCAGCAATTTTGAATTTGTCATCATCTCGGCGGGCCATCTCCCGCAATCCAGCCCTGGAACACCTGAACCACTCCATTATCGAAGGCATCCGCGACAAAAAGGGGAAGAAAATCATACAACTCGACCTGCGGAAACTCGATGCCCCGGCAGATTTTTTCATCATCTGCGAAGGCGACTCCAACACACACGTCAAGGCCATCACTGACAGCGTTTACAAAAAAGTAAAGGATGATCTCCTGACCATGCCCACCCATACCGAAGGGTCGAGCAACTCGCGTTGGGTGCTGATGGACTATTTCAATACTGTCGTACACGTTTTCCACCCCGAAACCCGCGAATTTTACGAAATCGAACACCTCTGGAGTGATGCCGAGGTGACGGAGTTTGGAGAAGTTTGAAGTTCGAGAGTTTGAAGTTTGAAGTTGCCAAGCGTCTGGTGTTCGTGCCATGCCGCTTGGCAACTTCAAACTCTCGAACTTCAAACTTCTCCAAACTCTCACGAACTTCGAACTTAAAACAAATTATGGAACAAGAAAATAAAAACAACCGCGATGAGCAACCGGAAGAGCCGCGCCGCCGCAACGACAACAACAACAACGACCCCGATGGGATGCCCCGCATTGGGGTGATGTGGATATACATCCTCATCGGTCTGGGTTTGCTCGGTTTTCAGATGTCGAAAATGATGACGGGGCCACGCCCGGCTCAGTGGCCGCAGTTCGTAAAATGGGCTGCCGAAGGCGAGGTAGAACGCTTCGTGATCATCAACAAGGAAGAAGCCTACTTGTACATCGTGAAGGACTCTCTGGGCACCCCCGGCGACCACCTCAAGACTCCGGTGCCAGAGAAAACCAAATTCAACCCCGACCCGCCTCAGTATGTGGTCAACATCGGGAGTTCGGAAGCGGCAGAGTCAAAAATCGCCAAACTGAACGAGGCCCTGCTGAAGGCCAAACGCCAGATCATCACCATCGAATACGACCCGCGCACCGACTGGCTTGGGCAAGCCCTGCCCTACCTGATCACCATCGCCCTGTTCATCGGCCTCTGGATGTTCATCATCCGACGCGTGGGCGGCGGACCAGGCGGACCAGGCGGGCAGATTTTCAACATCGGAAAATCGAAGGCCACGCTGTTCGACAACACCACAAAAGTCAACATCACCTTCGCCGACGTAGCGGGCCTCGACGAGGCCAAAGAAGAGGTGATGGAAGTGGTGGATTTTTTGAAAAACCCGAAAAAATACACCACACTGGGCGGCAAAATCCCCAAGGGTGTGCTGCTCGTCGGGCTTCCGGGCACGGGCAAAACCTTGCTGGCGAAAGCCGTAGCAGGTGAGGCTGGCGCACCATTTTTCTCCATTTCAGGCTCTGATTTTGTGGAAATGTTCGTTGGCGTAGGTGCTTCGCGGGTCCGCGACCTCTTTCGTCAGGCACGCGAAAAAGCACCTTGCATTATTTTTATTGATGAGATCGATGCCATTGGCCGCGCACGCGGTCGGGGTTCTATGCAAGGCGGCAACGACGAGCGCGAAAACACCCTCAACCAACTGCTCGTGGAGATGGATGGCTTCCCGACCGACAAGGGCGTGATCCTGATGGCGGCCACCAACCGCCCCGATATCCTCGACAATGCGCTCATGCGCCCAGGCCGTTTCGACCGCCAGATTGGCATCGGGCGACCGGACTTGAATGGGCGCAAGCAGATTTTCGAGGTACACATGAAAAACATCAAGGTCGCCCCCGAAGTCACCGCGCTCACGCTCTCCGAGATGACCCCCGGTTTTGTGGGTGCCGACATCGCCAACATCTGCAACGAAGCGGCGCTCATCGCTGCTCGCCGCAACAAAAAAGCGGTGGAGATCGATGATTTCAACTATGCGCTCGACAAGGTGATCGGTGGTCTCGAAAAGAAAAACAAGATCATCAGCCCCGAGGAAAGGCAGATCATCGCCTACCACGAGGCTGGCCACGCGATCTGCGGCTGGTTTTTGGAATTCGCCCACCCGCTGGTGAAAGTGACCATTGTGCCGCGCGGCCTTGCTGCGCTCGGCTACGCACAGTACCTCCCGAAGGAGCAGTACATCACCCGCAAAGAAAAATTGCTCGACGACATCTGCATGACGCTCGGTGGCAGGGCTGCTGAGTCGGTGGTATTTGATAAAATCAGCACTGGTGCTCAGAGCGACCTCGACCACATTACGCGGTTGAGTTACGAGATGATCGTGAACTACGGTCTGAGCGAAAAGATTGGCAATATCTCGTACTACTCCATGCTCAACGAAAGTTATCAGCGCCCCTTCTCGGAGCAGACGGCGTTTGCCATCGACCAAGAGGTGAAGCACATGATTGATGCCGAGTACGAGCGCTCCAAAGCCTTGCTCCGCGACAAGCGGAAGGAATTGGACGCGCTGGCCCAAGCACTGCTGGAAAAAGAGGTGCTGCATCGCGCTGATTTAGAGGAAATTATTGGCAAACGCCCCTTCTCCGATCCAACACCCGGCGAAAGTGCCCACATCGCAGAAGTGGGGCCAATGGTAGGCGCAGCGGTTGAAGACAATGATGAGGATTAGGGCTAAAAAGGTACTTCCGAATATACAAACAGGGGCTGGCTTCTTAGAAGCCAGCCCCTGTTTTTGTATTCGCTCTGTTCGGTATGGTTGCATCAAGAGCCTTCTGCAAAAGCCAGCAGAGCG
>JAYSUY010000530.1:0-4432 GCA_043718855.1 Saprospiraceae bacterium
CGTCACCATCGCCCGCAGCCTCGGCCTTACCGATCCGCCGCAGACGGACTTCATGCAGTATCTTCGCCAGAAATAGAAAAGGCAAGGGGCAAGGGGCAAGGGGCAAATGGCAAACAGCAAACAGCAAGGGGCAAAGGGCAAATGGCAAACAGCAAGGGGCAAAGGGCAAACAGCAAACAGCAAATGGCAAACAGCAAATGACAAAAATCCTCCACTTCTCCGACACCCACCTCGGCTACCAAGCCTTCGACCGCGTGACCGAAACGGGCATCAACGCCCGCGAGCAGGACGTGTACGACGCGTTCGAGCGGGTGGTAGAGCAGATTTTGGTGCTGCGGCCCGATGTGGTCGTACACAGCGGCGATTTTTTCCACCGGCCCAGCCCCAGTAACCGAGCGCTCACTTTTGGCCTCGAGCAGCTACAGCGCATCGGCAGAGCGGGCATCCCGATGGTGCTCATCGCGGGCAACCACGAGACCCCGAAAACGATTTACAACGCCCCTATCCTCCGCGCGCTCCGTTCGCTCGATCACGTTTTTCCTTTTTTTGGGGAAACTTGGGAGTGCGCTGAGTTTGGCCAGGTGGCCGTACATGGTGTGCCGCACATCAACGACAATCGACTGTTGTTGAGTGAATTGGAGCGACTCACTCCCCTGCCAGCCAAGTTCAATATCCTGATGCTGCACACCTCGCTGGGCAAGCGATACTTGATGGAAGAGTACGGAGAGCAGGTGTTCCCGCCAGAATTTGAAGCCAAACTGGCCGAGTTCCAGTACATCGCGCTGGGCCACTGGCACAACTGCCAGCGCATCGATCTGCATCCATGCGCTTGGTACAGCGGCAGCACCGAGCGGCTGAGCGACACCGAAATTGGCTCCGAAAAAGGCTTCCTTCTGCTTGATATCCAACCCGACAACACCTGTTCGGTGACGTTCGAGGCCATTGCCACCCGCCCCTGGCTGCGCTGGGAACGCGCTGATTGTCACACACTGGCAGTGGCCGAACTGGAAGCGGAGTTGGCGTTTTTTAAAGACCAGCACGACACCCACGACGCGATCATCTCGCTGACTTTCAACGATATCCGCCCCGAACAGACGCTCGAACTGAGCAACCTGAGGCTCAAGCAGTTTTTCCCCGATGCTTTCCAACTCATCCCGAAACGCCGTACGTACAGCGACCGCGCTTTCGTGCAGGGCATCGAAGCCAGCCAGTTCGACAGTCTGGGGAAAATTTTTGCCGACTACCTGCGCAGCAAGTACGCTGCCGACGACGAGGTGCTGGCCGACAAGTTGGTGGAGCGGGCCGGGCGGTATTTTGAGGAGGGGCAGGAGTAGCGCGATGGATTTGTACGCTGGAAGCAATGGAGTGCCGCGTCCTGCAAATGCCCAAGAGTGCGTTCGACTGATGGCACTCCGTTGCGTGGGCTTGAAATAGTAGGCCCCTGCGCCTTTTCTCTGCGGGATAGGCTCCTGCGCTTCACACCAAGTTTCCGACCTTTGACGTTTGGTTTTCCTTTTTCATTCATTCGTTCCTGTCCGGTCTTTTTGGCAATGAAACATACGCTCTGCTCCGCTCTGCTCCGCTTTTCCACCCTTGTTTTCCTGTTCTGCATCACTGGCCTGTGGCACACCGCTCAGGCTCAGGCGCGTTTCCCCGACAAGCCCGACGAGTTTGTGTCGGAAATGGGAAAATTTATGACCGCTACCAAGCGGCCCGACTTGGAGGAGGCTTACTCGGTGTTTAAAAAAACCTACCAGAGCGGCGCACTTACGGCGACCGACATAGCGCGGGTTGTGCTGGTATCCAACATCCTGCGCGACCAGCACTTGGGCGCGTACCCATATTTCCGGGATTACCTCAATGCCGTGTCGGCGGCCCGCAGCGATGCCGACACCTCACTTTTTAGTCGTTGGCACATCTTCGCAGAGTCGGCGCTAGCCGGTGTGGAGCGGGGCCGTACGAGGCCCATCGGGGCGTTTTTGGAATTTTCCGCTGACTTTTTGGAGCATCGCGCCCTGAAAACTGGCGAAGGCGGCTCCGTGACTTGGCGCGTGAAGGGCGGCAAGTTTGCCTTCGAGATGCAGGAGCGCACCCCCATGCTGCGCTGCGAAGGGGTGAATCTGATCGGCTCGCGCAAGTTGGATTCCATCGCCATCCTCAACACGAGCGGCACCTACGCGCCCTTCGACGGGCTGTGGATGGGGCAGGGCGGCAAGGTGACTTGGGCAGGCGTGAGCGACAAGGATTCGACGGCTTTTGCCGACGTATACGCCGAACTGACCCGCTACAAAGTGGAGTCGGTGAAGCCGCTGTTCAAGTGCGACTCGGCGCGATTGGTGTATCCGCTGTACTTCCCCGGCAAGTCTGTGTGGGGCACTTTCGAGCACAACGTGGTGGTGGAAAACAAGGGCAATTCGCAGTTTCCAAAGTTTGAGTCGTTTGACAAAACGCTGCAAATCAATAAAATCGGCGAAGGCATCCAGTATGTGGGCGGCTTCCGATTGGCGGGCAGCACCCTGCTGGGCTACGGCACGGGCAACGAGCCTGCGCAGGTAACGATCTTCAATAAAAAGCGCGAAAAGATTTTCTACGGACGTGCGCCGCTCTTCATCATCAAGCGGGAGCAGAACATCGTGGCCGAAGAGGTGGACGCGAAACTGTACATGGATCAGGACAGCCTGTTTCACCCCTCAGCCAACTTCCGGGTGGAGATACCGACTCAGGTCATCACGCTCGAACGCGGCGAAAAAGGTTCGGCTCGCAACCCGTTTTACTCCTCGTTCTACAACATGAACCTCAGCACGAACAAGATTTCGTGGTACGTCGCCACCGACTCCCTCGTGGTGGGCGAGCGCACGGGCGGGGTGAAGGGCGCGGTGCAAACCGTCACGTTCGAGAGCAGTAACCACTTCAATATGGCGGACTACAACAAAATGCAGTCCATCACCGACCGCAACCCCATCGCCGTGCTGTTCATCCTTTCCCGCGAACTGGGCAAAAACACCTTCTCGGACAATGATTTTGCCTACAAAATGAACGAAAAGTTCAACTATTCGAGCATTCAGACCCTGCTGGCCCAGATGGTGGCCGATGGCTACATCAACTACTACTTCGACCGGCACGAGATTGAGTTGCGCGACAAACTCACCCACTACGCCCTCGCCAGCCAGAACAAAACCGATTACGATGCCATCAAAATCGAATCCGTAAGCCAAATGGCCAATGCCAAACTGAACCTGAAAACGAAGGAGACGGAGATTTTTGAGGTAAAAAAACTCGAACTGAGTAACCGCCAGCGGGTGGGCGTGATCCCCGATGATCGCCACATGACACTGCTCAAAAACCGTGATATGCGCTTCTCCGGGCGGCTCTTCGCTGGGATGGCTTTTTTCGCAGGCGAAAAAATGCACTTCACCTACGACAAGTTTCAGGTAGAATTTGACTCGGTGCAGTACCTCGATTTTTACTTGCCCACCGGCGAAATAGACCCGAAAACCAGCCAGCCGATAGCGAATGCCATGAACTCGCGGGTGGAGCGCGTGTCGGGCGTGCTGCTCGTGGATGCGCCCAGCAACAAGTCGGGCAAGGAAGATCTCGCTATTTTTCCCTCCCTGCAAAGCAAGCAAAACTGCTTCGTGTACTACGACCGCAAGGAGACGCTTAACTCTGTGTACAAGCGTGACTCGTTTTACTTCAAACTCGATCCCTTCGCCTTCAACGGCTTGGACAACTACACCATCGACCGCCTAAAATTCAAGGGCGATATGGTGGCGGCCACTATTTTCCCGGCTTTCAAGGAGACTATCGTGGTGCGCGAGGAAGACAAATCTTTTGGTTTTAAACACCGCACGCCGCAGACTGGCTACACCACCTACTCCAAAAAAGGCAACTACACGGGCGAACTGGACCTGAGCAACAAGGGCTTTTTTGGGAAAGGCAAATTAGAATACCTCACCGCCGACATCGAATCGGAGGACTTGATTTTTCGACCCAAGCAGACCACCGGCACGGCCAAAAAATTCTTCATGGAGGAAGACCGCACAAGCGTGGTGAAGGTGCCGCAGGCCAAAGGCGAAAACGTGTCGGTAAACTGGCTGCCTTTCCGCGACTCGATGTACGTGGAGAGCAAGGCCAAGGCCTTCGAACTCTTCAAGGCTACCGGCTACACCCATCAGGGTGTGCTGGTACTCACGCCGTCGGGCCTCAAAGGTCGGGGCGAGTTTGAGTGGGCAGCTGGCAAATTGAGTTCGCGGCTCATCTCCTACGGCCCCTTCCAAGCCGATGCCGATACGGCAGATTTGGAGGTGAAAGCCCTCGATGGCAAGGCCATCGCGGTGGATTCGCGCAACATCGACGGCTCGCTGGACTTTGATAAGCAGGACGGCCAATTCAAGGCCAACGCTGCGAGCGGCACCACGCTGCTGCCGCTCAA
>JAYSUY010000054.1:0-6634 GCA_043718855.1 Saprospiraceae bacterium
CGCGGGTCATAGGGAGGATAGATTAACCAGTTTGTTCTGAATGGTGTGTGATAAACTCTCAACCACCCAAAATTTAGCCGCAAACTTATCGCATTTTACCTGATGCCATCGGCCAGTGACACAAATCGCTGACTTGGCAAGGGCCTCGCCCTATCTTTACCCCATGTCAAAAACCCTCCTCTTCAACCCCCGCAGCGCCAACGCCAAGTACCGCATCCCGAACAGCATCCTGCAAGTCGGAGCCTCCATCTACGGTCGCCACGAGTTCGTTTTGGTAGATGGCAACTTGGAGCAAGACCCCTGGGCCACCATTGCTGCCTACCTGCGCACCGGTGAGTTTCGCTACTTCGGCTGTACCGTGATGCCGGGGCCGCAACTGAGGCAAGCCATCCCGTTCACGCAGCGCATCCGGGCCGAATTTCCCGAAATCATCAACATCTGGGGTGGCTATTTTGCCAGCAACCAGTGGCGTACCGTACTCGAAAGCGCGTTTGTGGACTTCGTGGTGTACGGCCCCGGCGACCGCACTTTCCCCGCCCTGCTCGATGCACTGGAACACGGCACCCCTTACGAGTTCATCCCCAACTTGATCTGGAAAATGCCCTCGGGCGACCTCATAAAAAACACCAAAGAAAATCTGCTCGATCCCGACACGCTGCCAACGTTGCCCTACGACTTCCTCGACCGGCACTACCCCATGCAGCGCTACCTAAACCCCACTTTTTTGGGCAAAAAAACACTCGCCTACCACAGCAGCATGGGCTGCCCGTTCAAGTGTTCGTTTTGTGCGGTGGTACCCATTTTTGAGGCCCGCTGGCGCGGAAAATCAGCCGCTGGTATTTTTCAGGACATCCAGTACGTGCGGGAGCGGTGGGGTGCCGACAGCATCGAATTTCACGACAACAACTTTTTTGTCAGCGAAAAACGCACCGTAGAATTTTCCCACCTGATGCGCAATGAGGGCATGAACTGGTGGGGAGAGGGCCGCATCGACACGGTGGATCAGTACAGCGACGAATCGCTGGCGCTGATGCGCGAGGCAGGTTGCCGCATGATTTTTTTCGGAGCCGAAACGGGCAGCGACACGCTGCTGAAACAGATGGACAAGGGCGGAAAACAGACAGGTGCGCAAATCCAGCGCTTCGCCGACCGAATGCGGCGGCACGACATCATCCCGGAATACTCGTTCGTGCTGGGCTTCCCGGCAGACACGGAGGCGGAAGTTTGGGCGCAAATTGAGGCCGACATCGCGTTCATCCAGTCCGTCAAAGCCATCAACCCAGACACCGAAATCATCATCTACATCTACTCGCCCGTGCCTACCGAAGGCTCCGAACTGTACGAGCGTACGGCCCGCGCGGGCTTCCGATTCCCGACCCGGCTCGAAGATTGGCTCTCGCCGCAGTGGGAATCCTTCGACCTGCGCCGCAACCCGCTCACGCCCTGGCTCACCCCGGCGATGGTGAGTCGCATCCACAATTTCGAGACGGTGCTGAATGCTCGATTCCCTACCCACACAGATCGAAAACTCACTGATTTTCAACGCCGTACCATGCAAGCCGTATCCGCTTGGCGCTGGCGCAGCGGCCGCTTCGGGCTGCCCTACGAGTTGAAAATTTTACAGAAATACTGGTTGCGATACCGGCAGCCGGAGGTGGAGGGGATGTAGGGGAAAGGGAAACCGCAAAACTGCAAAATGTAAAACCGCAAAATGTAAAAGTCGAGTTGGCCCTCGGTATCCGGCCTTTTGCGGTTTTAAATTTTAAATTTTGCGGTTTTGCGGTTTCCCTTCTACCACTTTCAGCCGCTTTTTTTCCTCCAAATGCAAGTGCAACGCCAGTTGCGCCACCGCCTCAGCCTCTCGGCGGCGGCTTTCCAGCAGCAGATCGGGCGTGTAATGATCCTGCACAAAATGCGTGTCGAAATCGCCGCTCACGAAGGCCGGGTGATCCAGCACGAATCGACCGAAAGGCAGTGTAGTCGCCACACCCTCCACCTCGTAGGCCGCGATGGCCTCCTTCATCAACTGTATGGCGGCAGTACGGTCTGGAGCGTGTACCACCAGTTTAGCCAGCATCGGATCGTAGTAAATCGGCACCTCCATACCCTCCTCGAAGCCACCATCTACCCGGATGCCTTCGCCCTGCGGCAGGCGGTAGCGGTGCAAAGTACCCACCGAAGGCAGGAAGTTGTTGAGTGGGTCTTCGGCGTACACGCGCAGTTCGAGCGCGTGGCCGTTGATGCGCAAATCCTCCTGCGCGAAGGGCAGTTTTTCGCCCCGCGCCACCCGGATTTGCAGTTCCACCAAGTCCAGCCCGGTGATCATTTCCGTTACTGGATGCTCCACCTGAAGGCGGGTGTTCATTTCCAGAAAATAGAATTTGCGTTCGGCATCTACCAGAAACTCCACCGTGCCAGCCCCCACATAATCGCAAGACTGAGCCACCCGGACGGCGGCCTCGCCCATGGCTTGGCGCAACTCCGGCGTGAGTACGGCAGAGGGCGCCTCCTCCACTACTTTTTGGTGCCTCCGCTGGATACTGCACTCACGTTCAAAGAGATACACGATGTTGCCGTGCATATCACCCATCACCTGCACCTCCACGTGGCGCGGTCCAGTCACATATTTTTCGATAAAAACCGAGCCGTCGCCGAAGGCCGACACAGCCTCTGAGATGGCCCGCTCCATCTGCTCCTGCGTGTCCTCCTCGCGCTCCACAATGCGCATGCCCTTGCCGCCGCCGCCTGCTGAGGCTTTGATCAAAATCGGATAGCCCACACGCCGCCCGATTTCTTTCGCCATCTCCACATCCGTGATGGCCTGCTCGATGCCCGGCACCATCGGTACATTGAATTTTTTGGCGGCTTCCTTGGCGGCCAGTTTGCTGCCCATCACCTCGATGCTGTGCGGCCTAGGGCCGATGAAGGTGATGCCCGCATCGGCCACTTTTTGGGCAAAAACGGCATTTTCGCTCAAAAAGCCGTAGCCAGGGTGGATGCCATCCACGCCCAGCGCAAGTGCGGCTTCCAAGATTTTATCAGCCCGCAGGTAACTTTGGGCAGACGGTGCAGGGCCGAGCAGCACGGCCTCATCCGCAAACCGGACGTGCGGCGCACGGCGGTCGGCTTCGGAGTACACGGCGACGGTGGCGATGCCCATGCGGCGGGCGGTGCGCATGATGCGGAGGGCGATTTCGCCCCGGTTGGCGACAAGGATTTTTTTCATGGAGGGCAAAGAAACGGAACGAACGATGAAGCATGGATACTGAGCGCAGCCATTTTTCTCTGGCTGCTCAGGGCTGCTCATTTGTCAGAAAATACTCATGCAAAATCCGGTGCCGCCACCGCCAAGCACCGCCGCCGGTTTCGGTGTCCAAATCTAGCAAGTAACGATGGCTTGATGTGCAAATAACGGCATCCATCCCCAAAAGTCTCACAACCTTTTACCTTCGCCGCTTTACCCGCCGAAGCCAAGCGTAGGCGGGCACATCCAAAAAGCCCAGCCGCCCACCACCGGCACAGACCCTTTTCCCTTGCCCAGCCATCGCCGAGTTGTTCTAAAATCTTCCGCCTCGCGGAAGGCAAAAACGTTCATCAACCACCCACCGACGCATGGCGATAGGCATTGACGACCTCGCATTTTACGCCCCAAAACTCTACCTCGACATCCGCACACTGGCCGAGCGGCGCAACATCCCTTACGAAAAACTCTCTCAGGGCCTGGGCCTCCACAAAATGGCCGTCTGCGATGCGCACGAAGACGCAGCCACCATGGCCGCCGAAGCCATCGCCGCCCTCATCGAGCGCAATCAACTGAATCCCAATGATATTGGGCGCATCTACCTCGGCACCGAGAGTGCGCTGGATGGTGCCAAGCCCACCGCGACCTACGCCGTCGGCATGGTGCAGCAGCGGCTGATGGAGCGTTTCGGCACCGATTGTTTCCGCCACTGCGATGTGGTGGACCTCACGTTTGCCTGCATCGGCGCGGTGGATGCGCTGCTCAGCACCCTCGACTGGGTGGCCGCCGACCGCTCGCGCATCGGCATCGTGGTGGCGAGCGATGTGGCGAAATACGAACTCGAATCCACCGGCGAATACACCCAAGGCGCGGGCGCAGTGGCCATGCTCGTGCGCTGGCAGCCGCGCCTGCTGACCTTCGGGCGGGTGTGCGGGGTGGCGATGGAGAGTGTCCACGATTTTTACAAACCGCGCCGCGAGCGATTCAGCGAAACGCCCGTGTTTGATGGGCAATACTCCAACCTCTGCTACCAGCAGCGCATGACGGAAGCGATGGCCGATTTCCGCAGCCGGGCGGTGGCTACGGGGCTGTTCCGAGAGGGGCAGTTTGCTGCGCTGAGCGAACGCTGGGCGCGCATGATTTTCCACCTGCCCTACGCCTTCCATGCCAAGCGGATGTTTGTGGAAGCCTTCGTTTCGGAGCGAAAAAGCAAGGGCGCGTGGGCCGTTGACGTGCGCCGCTACGGTTTTGCGGAGCCAGACCCTGCGCAGTTTGCCGAAGGCAAACCGTATGAGAAGGCGCAGGGTGCTTTCCTGAAGCAGGTGAGCGAGTCGAAATTGTACCAAAAACTGGTGGCCGAAAAACTCGAACCCGCCCAGCGGGCCAGCCAAGACACTGGCAATCTGTACACCGCTTCCATCTTCCTCGCCCTGATGAGCAGCCTCGAAACTGACGCGCAGGAAGGCGAGCGGCTTGACCGCAAGCGCATCGGTTTTGTGGCCTACGGCAGTGGCTCGAAGGCCAAAATTTTTGAAGCCGTCGTGCAGCCTGGCTGGGCCTCAGTGGCAGCCCGCTTCGGGGTGTTCGAGCAACTGGACAGCCGTCAAGCCATTGGCTACGAGCAGTACGAACGCTTGCATACGGGCGTTCAGGCTACATCCATTGCTCCTGAAAAAGGTCGCTGGGGCTTGCAGCGCATCGGACAAGAGGGCGTTACGCTGGGTGCCCGCTACTACGGGGAGATGGAGTAGGCAGCCCACTTGCACCCCCAACCACCTGATTGTCAGGACTTAAAAACCCAGTAGACCGCAAGCCTTTTTTTTCCAAAAAATGTTGCGGGAAAAAATCTTCCGGCTTGCAAGTTTTTCTAATTTCGTAAACTTTTTTTCAAAAAATTTGCACTCGGTGCGAGGTCGTGTTTTTTTATTAAAAACTTGATTTTCAACGTAATAAAAAAATATGTACCAATCCGCCCAGATTGTCACACCTTTGCCGGAGTGTATTTTCCCGAAACTGGCTCGCTGTTTGGTAGGGGCGTTTTGTGCGAGCACAGGTTCGTGTATTTTTTAATCCACTTCGGCCCCAAAGCCATCCAACCAACACCGATTGTTCATCACGCTAAGTCACGGCAATTTCATCACACCGTGCTTAATCCTCCTTCTTCGATATGGCCTTGTACGGACCAAGACAGTCCCTTTCCCAAAAACTGCAACAGAAACTGTCGCCACAGCAGATTCAGTTGATGAAGTTGCTGCAAATCCCCACGGCGACGCTCGAACAGCGCATCCAAGAGGAATTGGAAATCAATCCTGCGCTGGAAGAAGGCGACGAATCCGCCGATCAGGTGGAAGGAATGTCTGAAATGGATTTGGCTGACTCCGACTTGGCTTATTACGAGCGAGAGCAAAAAGCCGAGTCGGGCAACAACGACGACAGCGACCTGATCGGCAACTCCAGCAGCGACGATGGTGACCAGATCGGTGAAGTGGACCGTGACACTGCCGACGACTATGCCGATGAGGACGAGTCCGTCAGCCTCCGCGAAAACGACGACATCGAACTGGACGACTACCTGGTGAACTTTATCGAGGAGGACCCTTCCACCTACAAAACGCGCGACGAGCGCGGCGGCGACGAGGAAGAAAAAACGGTGCCGCTGGCTTTTGAGAATACTTTCCACGAACATTTGGAGCAGCAATTGGGCTTGCTAAAACTGGAGGACGAGCGCGAGCGCTCCATCGCCATGCAGGTGATCGGCTCCATTGACGACGACGGCTACCTGCGCCGCGAGACCTCAGCGATGGTGGACGACCTGCTGTTTAGCCAAAACATCACCACCGACGAGAAGGAAATCTTGCGCCTGATGGCCAAAGTGCAGCAGTTCGACCCACCCGGCATCGGTGCCCGCGACCTGCGCGAAAGCCTGCTGCTGCAACTTCGCCACAAACTCCGGCAAGACGAAGATGGGCTGCCCTACGAGGAGCGATTGGTGGTGCAGGTGGCCATCAAACTCATCGACCAATTCTTCGACGAGTTTACTAAAAAACACTACCCCAAACTTTGCCGCCAACTGGGCATTGACGAGGAGGACCTGAAAGCAGCGATAGACATCATCCTGAAACTCAACCCCAAACCCGCCAGCGGCTTCGCTACGCGCGGCGACAGGGCGTTCAATTATGTGGTGCCCGACTACCTCGTGAGCACCCGCGAAGGTGAACTGGAACTGACGCTGAACGCCCGCAACGCCCCCGACTTGCGCATCAACGACCAGTACCGAGATATGCTCCGGGCGTTCCACAATGGTCGAAACGGCCGTAGGCCCACCAAAAAAGAGAAGGAAACGGTACTGTTCATCAAGCAAAAAATCGACAGTGCCAAGTGGTTCATCGATGC
>JAYSUY010000531.1:0-4431 GCA_043718855.1 Saprospiraceae bacterium
GGCCGATTCAGTTTGCTTTTCGCCACTTTGGCGGTGATGGGGGTGCTGAGCCGCATTTTGTCACCTGCCGAATTCGGGGCAGTGGGCATTGTGATCGCCATCAGCGGGCTGGCCACCATTTTTTTAGAATTTGGTTTTACCTCGGCCATCATCCAGCAGCGCGAAGCGGATGAGGACGTGTCCACCGAAGTCTTGACGAAGGAGGAGCAACTCAGCACTATTTTTTATGCCATACTGGCGGGTAGTGTCCTCATTTACACCCTGATATTTTTTGGCTCGCCCTGGATCGCCCGGTTCTACGAGGTGCCTGCCCTGACCGCGCTGCTGCGGGTGAGCGGGCTGAGTTTTATCGTGAACGCTTGCAACTTGGTACCCAACGCGCTCATCGTGAAGCAGATGCGCTTCCGCGAACAGAGCATCCGCAATGTGGCGATCACGGTGAGTGTGGGCATTTTGACCATCGCGCTGGCCTACATGGGTTGGGGAGTGTGGGCATTAGTGCTACAAGCCTTGCTGAGTCCGGTGTTCTCGCTGTTGGTCAATCTGTGGCTGACAAAGTGGCGGCCCCGGCGGTTTTTTCGCTTGTCTTCCATCACGGCGATGTTTCATTACAGCAAATTTCTGTTCCTGTCGAGTGTGCTGGACGCGGTGTTCACCCGCTTGGACGCGTTGCTGATCGGCAAGGCGATGAGTATGCAGAGTGTGGGGTATTTCAGTCGGGCCAAGGGCATGGAGACGATGGTGCAGGGGGTGACGACTTCGAGCCTGAACGCGGTGATGTTCCCGTTTTTTTCCAAAATGAAGGACGACGAGGCGCAGATTACGGGGGTGTTTCACCGCTTTTTCGGCATCATCTGCGCTGTGCTTTTTCTGTTCACAGGCTTGGCTTACATCAATGCGCCCTGGGCTTTTGATGTGCTTTTTGGCAGCCAATGGGCGATTTCGGCCCATTATTACCGCATCATCGCGCTCGTGGCGTTTGCTTACCCGCTGAGTGCGTTGATGCTGAGCGTGGTAAGCGCACGGGGCAACAGCAAGGATTTTTTCAGGGCCGAAGTGTGCAAGAAACTGGCCTACACGCCTGCGTTTTTCTTCATTTTTTGGGGCATCGAGGCATACCTGTACGCTTGGTTGGTGTCGGTGGTGGTAGCATTTTTTATCAATCTCTACTTCTTGCAACGCAACTTGGCCGTGCGCCCCTGGGCGTACGTAAAAATGGTGGCCCAATATTCCCTTCTCTTGGTATGCTTTTTGACTGGCCTGCGCGTGGCCACTACCGCTTTTGGGGCAGACTACCGGGCGATTTTGCCCGCTATTCTGTTCAGCCTGCTGTACTGCGGGTATTTCTCCATTGGGGTGTATTTTCTGGCCCCGGAGATGTTCGATATGGCTAAAGAAAAACTACAACTCTTGAAAAACCGGAAGAGGAGTTATGAGGTATAAGTTATGAGTTATGCCGCTCATAACTCATAACTCGTACCTCATAACTCACACAAAACATCTAACAGACTTATGATCAACGTCACCAAACCTTATCTCCCACCCCTCCAAGACTATGTCGGCTACCTCGAAGGCATCTGGCAACGCAACTGGCTGACCAACAATGGCCCGTTGGTGAACGAACTGGAACTCCAATTGAAAGACTACTTGGGCCTCGACCACTTTTTGTATCTCGGCAACGGCACCATCGCCATCCAGATGGCGATCAAGGCGCTGGCTTTGAAGGGCGAAATCATCACTACGCCGTTCAGTTATGTGGCTACCACCAGCAGCATTGTGTGGGAAGGTTGCACCCCGGTTTTTGTGGACATAGACCCCGCCACGATGAACATCAATCCGGCCCTGATCGAGGCGGCGGTGACCAAAAAAACGTCGGCCATTCTGGCTACACACGTCTACGGCAACCCCTGCGATATTGATGCGATACAAGCCGTTGCCGACAAGCACAAACTCAAAGTGATCTACGATGCGGCCCACTGCTTCGCCACGAAATACAAGGGCCGGAGCGTGTTCAACTACGGGGACATCAGCACGAGCAGTTTTCACGCCACCAAACTATTCCACACCATTGAGGGCGGCTGCGTGTGTACCACCGATGCCGAACTGACCCGCAAACTCTCCCTGCTGCGCAACTTCGGCCACACCACCCCGGTGGAATTTGACGGCGTGGGCATCAATGGCAAGAACTCCGAGTTTCATGCCGCGATGGGCTTGGTGATGCTGAAACAGATGGACGCAATCCGCGCCAAGCGCAAGGAGCAGTGGCTGCTGTACCAAAAACAACTCGCCAATTCGGGTGCCCGCACCATCAAAATTGACGCGGAAAAAATCGAGTTCAACTACGCTTACTTCCCCTTAGTGTTTGATACTGAGGCACAACTGCTCAAAAGTATGGAGGCGCTCAACGTGCATTCCGTGTTTCCGAGGCGGTACTTCTATCCCTCCCTCAACCAAGTCAACTATGTGGAACACACGCCCTGCCCGGTATCTGAGGACATCGCCCCGCGTGTGCTGTGCCTGCCACTGTACCACCAACTCAGCCGCGAAGAGCAGGAAATGGTCGTTCGGGTTTTGTTGAGATCAATGCGCTACTGACCATGAGAGTCGCCATCATGCAGCCCTACTTTCTGCCCTACATCGGCTACTTTCAGTTGATCCATGCAGCGGACAAGTTTGTCATTTACGACAACATCCAGTACACCAAAAAAGGCTGGATCAACCGCAACCGGATACTCCAAAACGGCAAGGACGAGTACATCTCGCTCCCCCTGAAAAAGGATTCAGACTACCTGAACGTGGACCAGCGGGTGTTGGCCGACACCTTCCTGAAGGAGCAGAAAAATATGCTGCGCAAACTCGGTTCGATTTACCGAAAAGCCCCGCACTTTCAGAGTGCGTTTCCAGTCATTGAGGATATCTACCACTGCCCGGAGCAGAACCTGTTTGGGTTTTTGTTTCATTCTGTAAAAACGGTGTGCAACTATCTGGGCATAGAAACCGAGTTTGTGGTGTCGTCCACACTGGACATAGACCACACGCTAAAATCAGAGGAAAAAGTTATCGCGCTCTGCAAGGCATTAAACACCGATATCTATCTGAATCCCATAGGCGGCATAGAATTATACGCTGCCGAACGCTTTCAAGAGCAGGGGCTTGGGCTGCAATTCATCAAGTCCTCGCTGATAGAATACCCACAATTTGGGCATCCCTTCGTGCCCTGGCTGTCTATCTTGGATGTGATGATGTTCAACTCGCAGGAGGCTATTAAAGACCAACTTGACACAGCATTTAGCATTATTCAACCACCTGTTTAGCGGACTTTCCAGTCCGCGATGAGAGCGGACTGAAAAGTCCGCTAAACTTCCTTTCAACATGAACTTTAAGTGGAAAAAACTGGGTCGCGTATTCGACCCTACGCAGGTCACCGACCGCTACTTTCTCAAAGAATTTGCCCAAGCCCCAGCCGTCCTGAAATTCGACGACTTTGTGCGGGTGTACTTCTCCTGTCGCCCGCCCGCCGATGCCAACGGCCAGTACGTCAGTTACTCGGCCTACGTTGACCTCGACCGCAAAAACCTGTTCAACATCCTCCGCGTGGCCGAGCACCCCATCCTGCCACTGGGCGGACTGGGCTGTTTCGACGAGTTCGGCGTGTATCCCGTTTCCGTCATACAGCACGAGGGCGAAACCCGCGCCTACTACGCGGGCTGGACGCGCTGCGAATCCGTGCCGTTCAATGTCGCCATCGGCGTGGCGCTAAGTCAGGACGAGGGTAAGTCATTTTCCCGAATCGGCGACGGCCCCGTGCTCTCCTACTCTCCCGACGAGCCGTTCGTGCTGAGCGGCCCGAAAATCCGCCGCTTCAACGACCAGTGGTACCTGTTCTACATCGCCGGCAAAAAGTGGATCATGGACAATGGCCGCCCGGAGCCGGTGTACCGCATCCGCATGGCGACCTCCGACGACGGCTACCGCTGGACAAAGGCCAACCGCGACCTGATCGAGACCCGCGTGGAGGCCGACGAGGCCCAGGCCAGCCCCGACGTGTTTTTCCGCGACGGCTTGTACCACATGTTTTTTTGCTACCGACACAGCACCAACTACCGCAGCCGCGAAAATGGCTACCGCATCGGCTACGCTTCGTCGCCCGATCTGCTGAATTGGACGCGCGACGACTCGAAGGCGGGCATCACGGTATCGGATGAAGGCTTGCCCGCCGAAGCCTTTTCACCCGCTGGAGCCTTGACGAAGGAGGGGGCGAAAGAGGTCTGGGACGACGAGATGGTGAGTTACCCCCACGTTTTTGAACTGGATGGGGAGGTGTATATGCTCTATCTGGGGAATGCGGTGGGGCGGTTTGGATTTGGATTGGCACAATTAACTTGAACTACAACTTGGATGGAACGCGGATGACGCGGATTTTCAAACGCG
>JAYSUY010000532.1:0-4426 GCA_043718855.1 Saprospiraceae bacterium
TTTACTGTTACCGTAAATTCAAACTGCCCGGCTACCGGCACAATTTGGTATGTAAACCCCTCGGCAGCGAGCGGTGGAAACGGCGCGTCATGGGCTTGCGGATTTCAAAATGTGCAGGATGCCATCAACGCAGCCAGCAGCGGCCATGAGGTTTGGGTAAAAACCGGCACCTACTTACCCACTAAAGATCCCTTCGGAAATGCCTCGCCCACCGACCCGCGTGACAAGACTTTTTACATGAAAAATGGGGTAGCGGTGTACGGCGGTTTCGACGGCGCGGAAACCCTCCGCAGCCAGCGAGATTGGGCGGCGAACGTCACCACCCTCAGCGGCGACCTCGGCACGGCAAACGACCTCGCCGACAACGCCTACCACGTCGTCCTCTCCATCAGCGATGCGAACACCACTGTTTTGGACGGTTTCACCATTGAAAAAGGCAACGCTAACGGCAGCGGCTCCATCACGGTAGAATTTGCAACTATTTTCAGAGCGTCCGGCGGCGGGCTGAAGGGCATCGCCACGGCAATGCTCGTCTCAAACTGTCAATTTTCGGGCAGCGACGGCGGTTCCAGCAGCGGCGGCGGCGGCGGTTTTCTCAACAATGGCAGCACGGCAACATTTACAAATTGCCAATTTCTGAACAACTCGGTTGCCACTGCGGGCGGCGGGATGTTGGTCACCACTTGTTCGCCCACCTTCACCGATTGCACGTTCAGTGGCAATTCGGCTGGTGATGGCGGCGGTTTGTACGTCATCAACTCCGGGGCAAACCCCGTAATCACCCGCTGCATATTTTCGGGAAATACTGTCACTGGCTTTGGCGGCGGCATGGTGAACTACAACGGTGCCCCCACACTGACAAACTGCATTTTTTCAGGAAACAAAGGTGGCGTTGGCGGCGGCATGTATAACATCCACGCATCGGCAAATCCCCAACTGTTCAACTGCACTTTTTCTGGAAACCATGCGACCTCCAGTGGCGGCGCATTTTACAACTCCATTGGCACTGCTACGCTGACCAACTGCCTGGTTTGGAACAACCGGGAAGGCACGACGAACGGCTCGGCGAGTGCCAGTCTGCTGGTCAACAGCGGCACGGTCAACATTTCGTACTCCCTCCTCCAAAACCAAAACCCCGCCGGCACGGGCAACCTCAACGGCATCCCGAACGGGTCCAGCAGCAATTACCCAGCCTTCGTCACCCCGCTCGACCCGGCAACCGCGCCTTCGACATCGGGCGATTTCCACATCGGAAACTGCTCTCCGGCCATCAACTCCGGCACCAACACCGGTGCGCCTGCCACCGACCTGTTCGGCAACGCCCGGCCCTTCGGTACAACTGTTGACATGGGCATACACGAGTTGCAGTCTGCCCCCACCCCCGTCGTCGCCACCTGCCAAAACGTCACCGTCAACCTCGACGGCGCGGGCAGCGGCACCCTCGCCGCCAGCAGTCTGAATAACGGCTCAACTGGCTGCGCTGTGCTCTCGTTCTCTGCTTCGCAAACCGCCTTTACCTGCGCCAACCTCGGAGCCAATACCGTCACCCTCACCGTCACCGGCGCCAATGGAAGCACTGGTACCTGCACCGCCACAGTCACCGTCGCCGACCAAATCGCCCCCAACGCCCTGTGCCGCGATTTTGTCAAAAACCTCGGCGCGGGCGGCACCGCCAGCATCACCGCAGCGGAAGTCAATAATCTCTCCAACGACAACTGCGGCACCGTCAACCTCGTATCGGTATCGCCCAACTCGTTCACTTGCAGCAACATCGGCGCGAATACCGTCACGCTGACCGTCAACGACGGGCACGGCAATGTCAGCACCTGCAACGCCACCGTGACGGTGAGCGACGCGACCGCACCCACAGCGGTTTGCCAAAATATTTCCGTGAATTTGAACTCCGGCGGCGCGGCCAGCATCACCGCCGCTCAAGTCAACAACGGCAGCAGCGACAACTGCGGCGTGGCCACCACTACTGTTGCGCCCAGCACTTTTGGCTGCGCCAACGTTGGTGTCCAGACCGTGACGCTCACAGTCACCGATGTGAACAGTTTGGTCTCCACCTGCGCCGCCACTGTCACGGTGGCTGACGCGACCAATCCGACAGCGATCTGCCAGAACATCTTGGTTAACCTCAACGGCAGCGGCAACGCCAGCATTACCGCCGCTCAAGTCAACAACGGCAGCAGCGATAACTGCGGCATTGCCAGCCTCGGCCTCTCGGCCAGCAGTTTCAACTGTTCCAACGTGGGGGCCAACACCGTGACCCTCACCGTCACCGACAACAACAACCGCACCGCCACTTGCACAGCACTTGTCATGGTCGCAGACCAACTCAACCCAACCGCCGTCTGCCAGCCCGTCACCCTCAACCTCGACGGCAGCGGCACTGCTTCGATCACGGGCGCACAAGTGGACGGAGGCAGCACCGACAACTGCGGCATCGCCAGCCGCTCGGTCACGCCCAGCACGTTCACCACTAGCAACTTGGGTGCGAACACCGTGACCCTCACTGTGACTGACAACAACGCCCGCACGGCCACCTGCACCGCTATAGTGACCGTGACCAATACCAACCTGCCCAACACTGTCTGCCAGCCCTACACCGCTGTACTCAACAGCGGCGGCACGGCCAGCATCACGGCGGCCAACGTGGACGGCGGCAGCACAGCGGTAGGTGGCATCGCCAGCCGCAGCGTTTCGCCTAACTCGTTCATTTGCAGCAACTTGGGTGCGAACACCGTCGTGCTCACCGTCACCGGTAACAACGGTCTGAGCAGCACTTGCAACGCCACCGTGACCGTGCAGGACAACACTTCGCCGATGGCAGTCTGTCAAAACCTGTCGGTCAATTTGAGCGGCAGCACGAGTAGCATCACCGCTGCGCAAATCTTGAACGCCACCAGCAGCAGCGACAACTGCGGTACTGTGAATGCCGTTAGCGTATTGCCTAATTCATTCACATGCAGTAACTTAGGGGCCAATGCCGTGACTTTAACAGCCAACGACGGCCACGGCAATACCGCCACTTGCACTGCTGTCGTGACCGTCAGCGATGCGACCGCGCCCACTGCTTTGTGCCAAAATGTTTCTGTGAATTTGAACGCTATCGGCACTGCCTCGGTCGGCGCGGCGCAGGTCAACAACGCCTCCACCGACAACTGCGGCAGCGTCAACCTCGTATCGGTCGTCCCCAACGCCTTCACTTGCGTCAACATCGGTCAGAACACCGTTACCCTCACTGTCAACGACGGGCACGGCAACACCGCCACCTGTTTAGCCATCGTCTCGGTTGCCGACAACCTCGCGCCCTCCGCTCTGTGCCGCGACATCGTGGTGCAACTCAACGGCAGCGGCAACGCGATCATCACCGCCTCCCAAGTCAACAACGGCAGCAGCGACAACTGCGCTCTGGGCACGCTCAGCGTCAGCCCTAGCACCTTCACCCTCGCCAACCTCGGCATCAATACCGTCACGCTGACGGTGCCTGATGCGAACAACAACTCTTCCACCTGCACCGCGCAGGTGACGGTGGAGAACAGCCAACTGCCTAACGCCGTGTGCCAAAACATCTCACGCAACCTCGGCAGCAACGGCACGGTGGTCCTCACCGCCGCCGAAGTAGACGGCGGCTCGGCTGCACTGGGCGGCATCGCCAGCCGAAACGTATCGCCTAATCTGCTGAATTGCAGCAACATCGGTGCGAACACGGTGACGCTGACGGTAGTGGGCAACAACGGCCAGCAGGCCTCCTGCAACGCGACTGTGACGGTGGGCGACGCGACTGCGCCGACGGCAGTTTGCCAAAATGTATCGGTGAATTTGAGCGGTAGCACGGCCAATATCACCGCTGCGCAAATCCTGAACGCCGCCAGCAGCAGCGACAATTGCGGCACGGTGAATTCGGCCAGCGTGTCGCCCAATTCCTTCAACTGTACCAATTTAGGGGCAAACACCGTGACGCTCACGGCCAATGACGGGCGCGGCAATACCGCCACCTGCACGGCAGTCGTGACGGTGAGCGACGCGACCGCGCCGACGGCAGTTTGCCAAAATATCGCCGTCAATTTGAGTGGCAGCACGGCCAGTGTCACAGCGAGCCAGATTTTGAACGCGGGCAGCAGCAGTGACAACTGCGGCACCGTCAACGCCCAGAGCGTTTCGCCCAACTCGTTCACGTGCAGCAACTTGGGGGCCAATACCGTGACTTTGACAGCCAACGACGGCCGCGGCAACGCAGCCACCTGCACGGCTATCGTGACGGTGAGCGACGCGACCGCCCCGACGGCAGTTTGCCAAAATGTATCGGTGAATTTGAGCGGCAGCACGGCCAGTGTCACCGCCAGTCAAGTGTTCAATGCGGGTAGTTCGAGCGACAATTGCGGCACGGTGAATTCGGCCAGCGTGTCGCCCAATTCCTTCA
>JAYSUY010000533.1:0-13067 GCA_043718855.1 Saprospiraceae bacterium
TCCTCATTTTTGCCCAGTCGGTTGCACTGGTGGAAGACGCGCTCGCCACCCTCGAAGCAGGCGACAACTGGTGGTCAAAATGTGCCTTCCTTCGCAAGCCTGACCCAGCGGTGCCGTTCCGGGCCGTGTTTCGTGGCGAGGTGCTGGCCCAACGCCTCGGCGAGCGGCTGTTGCCCCAACACCAAGGCTTGCTCCCGCTGCTGCAAAATTTCGACTGGTTGGGCCTGAGTTGGGACGGCCACGCGCTCCGCGCCGAAGCAGGGTTGAAGGCTCTGCCTAACCACCGCACCGCTTGGGACAGTACCCAACTCGGCGACATCTACGGCGTGCTGCCCTCCAACACAGCCGTCGCCCTGCGGGTGGGCTTCCCGACATCTTGGCCAGTTTTGAAAAAGATGGACCACCCGCCCAGCCCCGATTTTGAGCAGTACATCGGCCCCTGGTGGGGCCGCGAAGCGGCGTTTGTGGTGACGGAACCACTTTCCAATCATTTGGCTGACCATGAGTTTTGGGTGTTGGAAGCCCGCGATACGGCTCGTGCCAGTGCGCTGCTCGCAGCCTACGGGCAGCAGCGCGGCTTGCTAAAAAATTATGATTATCAGACGTTTGTGATCCGACAACTGCTGGATGGCGGTTTGCTCAGGCCGCTTGTGGACGAAGGCTCGGCATTTCAAAATCCGGCCTGTGCGATAGTGGGCGGCTACGTCGTATTTGCCGCCAGCCCCACTGCGCTCGAACGCTGGATCGACCAGTATGTAGTCGGCGAGACGCTGGCCTCAAGCACCGATTTCCTGCAAATGGCCCAGTTGCTGCCAGCGGAAAGCGGCAGTGTTCTACTGTTCAACTCGGCCAGTTTGCCCGATTTAGCCCGCAGCCTGTGTCAGCCCGACGGGGTGCGCAAAAATGCCTTGTCGTTGAAAGCGCTGGCAACGATGGGCTGGATCGGGGCGGACATCCGCCCCAGCGGTAACGGAGGCTCGCTGACTTTGAACATCGCCCAAAGCCCCGCGCTAACGACATCTGCTGATGCAAAAACAGGGTTGGTGTGGAAAACCCCGCTGGCTGCGGAAGCAGCACTTGCACCCCAAGTGGTCAGCACACCCTGGGAAATAGGCGGCGTGTCTATCCTCGTGCAGGACGTGCGCCACCAACTGTACTGCCTCACCCAAAGCGGGCAGTTGCGCTGGCGGCGGCAGTTGCCCGGCCCCATTCTGTCGGAAGTGCAGGGCCTCAACTTTTTCAAAAACCAGATGCCTTGCTACTTTTTCAATACACCCGATGCACTTTGGCTGCTGGACGAAAATGGCCGCGACGTGGAGGGCTTTCCCCTGAAACTGCGCTCGCCCGCCACCAACGGCGCGGTGGCAGTGTCGTTTGGCAACAATGACGAATACGACTTTTTTGTCGCGCTGGAAAACGGTAACGTGCAGGGTTTCAATCGGTTCGGCCAGCCGCTGGAGGGCTGGAATCCACAACCCATCGGCGAGCAGGTGCTGCTGCCGCTGCTGCACTTCCAGCACGAGGAGAAGGACTACCTCGCGGTGCTGACGCGCAGCGGGCGGCTGTCGGTATTTGGGAAAAACGGCCAGCCGAGGTTCCCACCCGTGCAGTTCGAGGGCAAAGAGCAAAAGGCAAAAGGCAAAGAGCAAAAGGCGATGAGCAAAGGGCAAGTCTTCGAGGGGGCGATGCAAGTGAATTTGGGAGCAGAGTTGCCCTGCATCGTGTGCATCAACACGCAGGGCCGGGCCTTCGCTTGCGACATTACGGGCCGGGCTTTCGCGCTGCCACTCAGCCCGGACGAGGGAGCGGGCGCGCGGAGCGGCTTTCTGCCTTTGGGCAACGGCCTCAACTTTGAATACGCGGTGCTGGCTGGCCCCACACTGACCTATGGCCACTACGACGAGGGACAGTACCGGCGGGTTTTTTCTAAAAAAAGTGACATGCCAGCGGACGCGGTGTTTGTTCCGCAGAGCGGCCGCGTCGGTTTGCTGCGCAAGCAGCGGCGGCAGGTAGTGCTGCACAGTGCGGGTGCAGTGTACTCTTTCGAGGGCAGTACAGCGTTTCGGATGCTGGCCACTACGGGCAGCGGCTCAGTGCTGGTGGTAGGCAACGGGGCGAGCGTGTGCGGGTATACAGTGAAATAACCACCCATGATTTGTCACCTGCCCGCTTTTTCATCTATTTGTTTTGATAAAAAAGTGCTACGGCCAAACATCGTTGTACATTTCGCCTGCTTTTCACCACCTAAATCATTTTACACTTTTCCAACTTATGAAAAGAATACTACTTCTGCTCCTGCTCTGTTGCTTGGGATGGTCGGCTGCTAAGGCGCAATTGCCCAACGGCTCTATCGCGCCCGACTTCACCGGCACCGACCTCGATGGGGTCTCCCACAACCTGTACGACCTGCTCAATGCAGGCAAAACTGTTTTCATCGACGTTTCCGCTACTTGGTGCGGCCCGTGCTGGAATTATCACAACACCCATGCGCTGCGCACCATTTGGGAAACTTACGGCCCCCCAGGCACTGATGAGGCTTTTGTACTCATGATTGAGGGCGATGCGGCGACCAATACTGCTTGCCTCTACGGGCCTTCAGGATGTTCTGGCGGTACGCAGGGCGATTGGGTGACGGGGACACCGTACCCGATTATAGATGACTCTGCCATCAAAAGCCTTCTGGCCATTACCTACTATCCGACCATTTACTGTGTCTGTCCGGTAGATAAAAAAATCTACGTCACCGGGCAGTTGCCCGCTGCGGGATTGTGGAATTTCAGAGCCACGCGTTGTCCAGAAGCAGTGGTGGAACTGACCCTCAACGGCGTAACCAACGTGCGCTGTTTTAATACCAACACGGGTGCGGTGGACATCGCAATTGTGTCGGGTGGTACCGCGCCGTACACCTATGCGTGGAGCAACGGGGCAACGACGCAAGACTTGGCCAATGTCCCAGCAGGCACCTACGCCTGCACCGTTACTGCTGCCAACGGCTGGACAGGAAGCATCAGCGGTATTGATGTGGATGGTCCGCCCTCCGCGCTGACAGTGGGTGTAACTGGCACTACACCAGTGGGTTGCAATGGAATAACTGGTACTGCAACAGTTGGCGGCTCAGGTGGATGGGGCGGTTATGCGTACCTCTGGAGCAATGGTCAAGCAGGAGAAACGGCTGCCGGCCTGAACGCTGGCAACTACACTGTGACGGTCACGGACGACAACAACTGTACAAAAACACTGGTCGTCAACATGCCGCCAGCCGTACTCCCGACCGCCACCATCGCGCCGCCGGGTACCATCACTTGTGCTAACAGTTCGCTCCAACTGAATGGCAACGGCTCCAGTACGGGTGGTAACTTCAGTTACCAGTGGTTTGCCAGCAATGGCGGAAACATCACTGGCGGCGGTACTACGCTTACCCCGACGGTGAACACGGGCGGCAACTACACCTTGCAGGTGACCAATTCGGAGAACACCTGCATCAAATTTGCTGTCACGACGGTCACCGCCAACATTACACCGCCTTCGGCAAATGCTGGCCCTGCTGGAAGTGTCACCTGTACAGTGCCGAGCATTGAGTTGCAAGGCACGGGTTCTACGGGTTCCAATTTCAGTTATCTATGGACGGCCAGCAACGGCGGCAACATCACCGGCGGCAGTACTACGCTCACCCCGACTGTGAACGCCAGTGGCACTTACCAACTGAAAGTGACCAACAGCACCAACGGCTGCACAACCACCTCTACCACAGCAGTTACTGGAAATAACGTGCCACCCAGCCTGAGTACCACCAATGGCGCGCTCAACTGCACCAACAGTTCGGCAGCACTCACCACCAGCACCAACGCCACCAATCCAACCTTCGCTTGGACTGGGCCAAACGGCTACACATCTGAAGCGCAAAGCCCGACGGTAAGCATCTCTGGCTCCTACGCAGTAGTGGTAACCAGCCCATCTACGGGTTGCACCAACACGGCAGTCGCTACGGTAACGAGCAACACTACGCCTCCGGGAGCATCGGCTACTGGTGGCAGTTTGACCTGCGCGACCACCCAAGTGACGCTCAACGGCAATTCGGCAGCAACTCAAGTTGGCTACACTTGGACAGGACCAAACGGCTATACCTCCAACCTGCAAAACCCGACGGTGAATGTTGACGGTGCCTACAACTTGGTGGTGACTGACGCTGGAAACGGCTGCACCTCCACCGCAGTCGCCAGCGTAAATTTGAACACGACGGCCCCTAACGCTTCGGCCAGTACACCGGGCAACCTGAATTGCAACACGGCGCAACTGCAACTCAGCGGCAACGGCTCGTCGCAAGGCGCAACCTATACCTACCAGTGGTCGACCACCAATGGCAACATCGTAGAGGGCGCTACCACCCTCACCCCGCTGGTCAACCAAGTTGGCAACTACAACCTTGTGGTGACCAACGCTGATAACGGTTGCACTTCTACTGCTGCCACCAGCGTCGCCCAGACCCCGCCAGTCACTTCCAGCATTTCTGCCCAAACCAACGTGAGTTGCAACGGTGCAAGCAACGGTTCTGCCACCGTCGCCCCCGGCGGCGGCAACAATACCTACGCCTACGCTTGGAGCACCGGAGCCACCACCGCTTCGGTCGCCAACCTCGTGGCGGGTACTTATTTGGTCACCGTGACTGATGGTGAAAACTGCACCTCGTCGTCCAGCGCGGTCGTTACGCAACCTAATGTGCTGGTTGCCAATGCTTCTGCCACAGGCCAAACCGCCAACGGTGTGAACGACGGCACGGCTTCTGCTGCTCCAACTGGCGGTATCAGCGGATATGCCTACACTTGGAGCAACGGCGGCACCACAGCCACCATCGCTGGCCTCGCGCCTGGTACTTATACGGTTGTCGTGACGGATGCCAACGCTTGCACAGCCGTGCAAGCAGTCACAGTCAACTCGTTCAACTGTGCGCTTTCGGCCAATATGTCTAGCACCAACATCACTTGTTTTGGAACCAACAACGGCACTGCGGCAGTATCGCTCAGCGGTGCCGCTGAACCGGTGACCTACACATGGAGCAACGGTGCGACCACCCAAACTGTTGGCAGTCTTGCCGCTGGGGCTTACTCCGTCCAGGTGATGGATGCCAATAATTGCCCGGCTACGCTCAATGTCAGCATCACAGAGCCGACGCAATTGGCCACCAACGCCACCTCGACCAACGAGACTGCAGCAGGTACCAATGATGGCACGGCTACTGCCGCTCCAACAGGCGGTATCAGCGGCTACTCCTTCCTGTGGAACAATGGCGGCACTACCGCCACCATCACAGGCCTCGCGCCAGGTACCTACACGGTTGTCGTGACGGATGCCAATACTTGCACCGCTTCGCAAACGGTCGTGGTGAACTCGTTCAACTGCAGCATCACGACGCAGACGACCGTGAGCAACGTGACTTGCGCTGGTGCTGCCAACGGTGCTGTTGCGCTCTCGCAGACGGGCGGCACTGCGCCATTCACCTACAATTGGAGCAATGGTGCAACCACCTCAAGCATCAGCAACCTCGTGCCGGGCACCTACACGGCCAACCTGACGGATGCAAACGGTTGTCAGACAGTCGCTTCGGCCAGTGTGACGCAGCCCGCTCCGTACTCGAACTTTGCCGTTCAAACCAGCAATCCGGTTTGCCCGAACGAGACGACTGGCTCGGCCTCGGCCAGCATAAACGGCGGCACCATGCCGTACAATTACCTGTGGAGCAACGGTGCCACCACGAGCAGCATCAACAATCTGAATGCAGGTAATTACACTTTGGTACTGACCGATGCAAATGGTTGTGCAACAAACACTTCAGTAGCCATTGTAGCCACCGATAACCTGCCACCCACCGTGAGTGCACAGAATGCTACGGTTAGTCTAAACGCCAACGGAACGGCCACTGTGACGCTGGCTACCGTGAATGCCCAGTTTGCCGACAACTGCTCGGTGGCTTCGGCTGTGGTTGCGCCTACGGTTTTTGATTGCAGCCAAAAAGGCCCACACACCGTGACGGTGACGGTGACTGACCAAGCAGGTTTGGTCACTACGGCTACGGCTGTGGTCAATGTAGTGGACGATACGGCTCCGACGCTGACTTGCCCGAGCAGCATCCGCGCTTGCGCGTACAACAACACGGTGAACTACAACCCACCCGTTGCATCAGACAACTGCGCATTGGCTGGTGGTAAACTGAATCAAACCAGCGGCTTGCCGAGCGGTTCGGCATTCCCGGTGGGTACGACCACGCAGACCTACACGTTCACCGATGCCAGCGACAATGTGGGAACTTGCTCCTTCGATGTGACCATCACGCCAGCCGTGAACTTCGATAATGTGAAGGTGACCAACGCGACCAACAACCAGAACAACGGGGCGATTGATATCACCATCTCTGGCGGCACAGCACCTTACAAGTTTGTGTGGACCAATGTAGCGGGCCAAACCGTTGGCACGACGGAAGACATCGGCGACTTGTCTGCTGGGATGTACTTCGTGAAAGTCACGGATGCAAACGGCTGCGATTACAGCATCCCGGGCATCGAAGTGAAGTCGAGCACCCGTGTTGCGGAGCCGACTTGGCTCTCTGGCGTTCGGATGTACCCGAACCCAACGGCTGACCTGACACGCATCGTGTTTGGCGAATTGCCCGCTACCACACTCGAAATCAGTGTGATAGATGCAACTGGTCGTATCGTGTTGAGCCAAGTCAGCGAAGGCCAGACGACGGTTTTGCTCGATTGCTCGACCTTGCCCGGCGGCCTCTACTCGGTGCGTTTCCGCACCAATGCTGAGGCGGGAGTGAGAAAATTGACGGTGAGCAGGTAACCTGCTGCCTGACTTTTTATAAAAATTGCCTGTGCTGCGCTTGTTGTGGTACAGGCAGTTTTTTTTAGAGAAAGCCTCGCTATGCAGATGTTGTACGAGTGGGCGAGGCCCACTCGTGGTGGAAAAATTCCCACTACCTTGCCGCACAAAAAAACGCACCGGGGCGTACGCCCGGATAACATCATGCCTGATCAAAACAACAGCACCGGCATCATTGTGGGACGCTTTCAAGTGTTCGAACTCAACGAAGTACATCAAAGATTGATTGGCGACGTACAGAAGCAGCACTCGCGCGTTGTCGCCTTCCTGACCAGCAATCCAGCCCCGAGCGACCGCAACCCCCTGGATTGGGCATTCCGTTGGAAAATGTTTGACGAGTGCTACGGCGAAGCCATCGAAATACTGGAAATGCCAGACTTGCCAGATGACCGCATCTGGAGCCAAGAGTTGGATCGCCGCATTTTAGAACAAAAAATACAGGGCCATGTCGTGCTGTACGGCACTTCCGATGAGTTTGTGGCTCGCTATTCGGGCCGCTATCCGGCAGAAGTGATGGAGGCGCAGGAGGAGGATTTTGCTCAGCAAGAGGTTGTGGAGGCTGCCGTGCATTTCCGCGACTTTCGGGCTGGGATGCTATACGGTGTTTTTTCCCAATTCCCAACGGTGTATCCAACGGTGGACATAGCGGTGTTTCGTCCTGATCACAGCGAACTGCTGCTTGCCCGCAAGTCGAACGAGACCAAATACCGCCTTCCAGGCGGCTTCGTTGACCCTGAAGACGACAGTTATGAAGATGCCGCCCTGCGTGAACTGGGTGAGGAGTGTGGCAATATCACGATTGATGAGTTGAGTTACCTGGGGTCTGCTCGTATCGATGACTGGCGTTATCGAGGGTCGCGCGATAGCGTGATGACCCACCTGTACACTTGTGTTTTTGTGGAGGGCGAGCCTGAGCCAAACGACGACATCGCCGAATTGCGCTGGTTTGATGTAGGCAAGTTGAGCAGCGATTACTTCGTGCCAGAGCACAGGGTGCTTTGGGAAATTTTGGAGGAGTATCTGGCTGAGGAATGAACGAGGAAGGATGAACGATAAACCATAAACAAATAATTTAACTCTTTTATTTACAGTGATTTGTGTCGCTCATAGTTCATGGTTTATCGTTCATACTTTCGTCGCTTACTCTCCGACAACAGGCATCAGTAAGGTAGTGGGTACCTCATCTTTGCTCTCCACCATTTGAAAAAAGGTGTTGAGGTAGTCGATCATCTCTCCAGCAGTGGTTTTGCTCAGGTACTTGGAGCGGCATATTTCGTACAAGTCTTTTTTGGCCGCTCGGATGGCTTGTGTGGCGCGTTTGAGGTGCTCCAATTTTAGGCCGCTCGACATCAAGAAACGGTCTCGCACGGTTCTGAGGCCGCTTTCGGACGACGGACTGGCGTAGGGGGCGCTCACGAGACCCGAAAAATCAAAATCGTATGGCATCACGATCACTTTGCCCGTCTCGTTGGAGCGCATGAGCCTGACGTTTCGCATCATGGCAATCTCCCAGTCGGTGTTGCCAATCAGGTACTCAAACATGACGGACAATGCCGCTTGGTGAGCAATGAGGCTATCGGTCGGGATGCCGTACTCGCTCACCGGGCTGCCTTTCAGTCGGGCACAGGTTTCCTCTTCGTCTTCCACCAATATGGCGTACATCGTTTTTTTCGACTTCTCCACGTGGGTGTCGCGGATGGTCAGTTTGATCAGCCTGGCGCGGACGCTGGCCGGGCTTAGCCGTTCGAACATCTTGTAGGCCAGGTATTCTTTCACGATCAGTTCGTCGCCAGCAGCATTATCGACGGTGGGCAGTACTAATTTGATTTCGTTGAGGGTGTCGAGTCCTTCGGCGGCCAGCAGTTTCTTCTTGAATTTGATTTTGAGTGGTGGTATCTCGGATATTTTGCGGCGGAACTTGCCGCGCGGACGCAATTCGATGGCGTAGGTCTTACCACTTTCGGTGATGAGCGTACCGGGGAAGTACTGGTTGGTTTTTTTGTTGGCAATGATGGTAGTCAAATCAGCCTCAAGCGTCATTTTCATTCCTTCCGCTGTGGTCAAGTACTCGAAAATCGAGCGGAGCGTGTCGGGTACTTGGGCGAAGCCAGTAGCCGTACAGAGAAGGAAAGCAAAGCCGATCAGGGTATGTTTTGAAAATAAATTTCGAGCAATCATGTTTCCCAAATTTAATTCCGCACTTGCGGACAGTGTTTTTGGTTAGCGAGAGGAATATTGGTGCAAGTTAGTTGAATGCAAAATTAGGAGCAATTTTATTCTGAAAAAAGCCAAAACGGGCTGTCTGTTCAGAATTATTGCAAAGTTAAACGAGGGACGGTCGACAAGATTTCTTTTCCGAGGAAAAGGTTTCGCTTTCTGGTGGACTGAATCGCCCTTTAGCCTGTCCTGATTGGAGTGCCAAAGGTTGCAAAATCCAGACAAATGAACATCCTTCCCCCAACGACATTTGTTTTCCTTTCTACTTTTGCTGCTTATCTTTTGAATAAAATTTTTGACTAATGCAAAAAATATTCTTGTCATGCTCTCTCTTGGCGGTCGCGCTGTATGCCAATGCCCAAGAAAATCTTCCGGCCATCTGCGGAAACGGTTCTCAGGAGCAAATTGAACACCTGCTCCCGCGCCTTGAGGCGAATCTGGCGGCCATTGAATCTGGTCAGCACGTCCGCGACCGTGCAATTCTTTATGTTCCAGTGCATTATCACCTTGTGGCAGGTACTGATGGGTTGGGCCGCGCTAAAGAAGTTACTGCGCTCGATAACCTCTGCCGCCTGAACGAAGCCTATGCCGACCAAGACATTCGCTTTTACCTCAGTTCGCACAGCACACCTGCTTACGGCTTGTTTAACAAGACGATCAACAGCGACAATGTTTACCTGAACCAGGGAAGTACGTTTGTGATGAACACCCGCCGACACAAGAACGCCATCAACCTGTTTGTGGTGAAAGAACCAGCACCGGCTGGCGGCAACCCGCCAGGGGTCATCGTCAACGGATACTATACAGGCGGCAACGACTGGATTGTGCTGCGCTCCACCGAGGTGAACAACAAGCCAAATAATGCAACGGTGCCGCACGAAGTGGGCCACTTCCTCAGCCTACCCCACACTTTTCTGGGTTGGGAAGACGACCCCTTTGAATCTACTGATCCGACATGGCCCATTGCTCCTGTCAATTCGCCCGGCGGGCCGCCCACCGAGCGTGTGAACGGCACCAACTGTGCGACCGCTGCCGACCGAATTTGCGACACGCCACCCGACTATAATTTTGGATTGCCAGATACCGACAACAACTGCAAGTATGAAGGGTCGGGCGGGCAGTTTGCCAAAGACCCCTTGGGTACGGTAGTGGATCCGATGGAGGATAATTTCATGGGCTACTTCAATGGCTGCAACCCCTTCAAATTCACGGCACAACAGAAGGCCCTCATTCAGGCTGACTTGGCTGCCGCCGATCGCAACTACCTCGACAATACTTTTGTCCCGGCAGCCACCTCCATTACCACGCCGACCGACCTGCTGATTGCCCCCATCAACAGCAATATCACGACGTTTAATAACGTAATTTTGGAGTGGAAACAAGTGCTTGGAGCAACTTACTACTTAGTTGATGTTGACATCACCAATACCTTTGGCAGCATACAAGCGCAGTCTTTTTTAGTGTCAAGTACTACCCAGACCATTACTAACTTGCTGAATAACAAGAAGTACTTTTGGCGTGTTCGTCCATTCAATGTGTATGTCACTTGCACAACTGCTCGCACAGGCATTTTCAATACAGCGACTTCATCCACAGAAAACATTCAAGGGCTGACCGCGGTGCAAGTGTCGCCTAACCCTGTGTCTACTACCGACTTTGCCAGACTGACGGTTAGCACGGAGACTGGTTTCGATGCTTCTTTGCGGGTGTTCAATGCCGAAGGCCGCCAAGTGTCTGCACAGGAAGGCTTGGTTTTTCCACAAGGAAATACGACCATAGAACTTCCGTTGACAGGGCTGCCCAACGGCATTTATATCGTGGCTTTGCAGAATGGCCAAGGCCAAGCGATGCGCAAATTGGCTGTGCTGCGATAGGTTCAACAATATCGCGGACTGTTTTCAAAAAGAAAAGGGGCGTTTCGTAACGAAACGCCCCTTTCTTTTTTTTTAAGCAGTAAGTCCTTCAGGTTGCAAAATCACGCTGCGAACGATGTGCCGCAGCCGCAGGTAGAGGTGGCGTTCGGGTTGCTGAACGTGAACCCCCGGTTGTCGAGGCCAGTGATAAAATCAACCTCCATGCCGAGCAGGTAGATGGCGTGAGCCTTGTTCATCACCACCTTGAGGCCAGTGATTTCAAACGTATCGTCGTTGTCCTGCTTTTGGTCAAAGCCGAGCACGTACGAAAACCCAGAGCAGCCACCTCCCTTTACACCAACGCGCAAAAAGTAGTCAGCAGGAATGTTTTCTTGGTGGCGAATCTGGTTGAGTTGATCTACAGCCCCTTCCGTAAGTTGGATGGGCGACTGGGTCACTGCCGGACGTTCGAGCACGTTTTCCATATAATTGAGTTGAAAAATTAGGCTGCAAAAATACGTCGTATTAACAGAAACCGAGGGCAAAATGTTTTTGAGTTTCCCTGTCGCCCGTTGCTTACCTTTGTCGCCCTTTTGAAAAAAGCACCCTCCAGCCCACCTGTTTTCTCCGCATGGACGCACTTTTTGATTTATTAAAATACACGATCCCAGGCCTTGTAGTGGCCGGAACGGCCTATTTTCTCCTCAAACAATACTTGGACGACCGTCTGCGATCAGAGCAACTGGCTCAGCGTCGGGAGAACAATCGCCTCACACTTCCGATGCGACTTCAGGCCTACGAGCGGCTCACGTTGCTCTGCGACCGCGCTGCAATCCCCAATGTGCTGCTCCGCATCCGTATGGCTGGCATGACGATGGGTGACCTGCGCGGGGCTTTGATGCTGGCCATTCGGCAAGAGTTTGAGCACAACACTTCGCAGCAACTTTATGTGTCCGAAGTACTTTGGCAGATCATCACCTTGGCCCGCGACCAAGCGCTTGCACTCGTCGCGCAGTCTGGCGAAGGCCTTGATCCGAAGGACGACGATGCTGCATACGTTGGGGCGTTGCTCCAAAATCTGGATGAACAGGGAGAGCCGACCTCGCTTCAACGAGCGATCATAGCCATCCGCACCGAAGCAGGACAATTGTTTTAGAGTACTCAGAATTGATTGTCAGGCCTTTCTGAAAATCCAAAAAAAGTTGGTCGAAAAATGAAAAGAGGCTTGAAAAACTCTGGGTTAATCATTCCATCTTTGTCGCCCTGCTTCGACCGAGCAGATCTTCTAAGTCAATAATTTTAGTGTTCCCAAAAACCGAATACAACCATTGGGTATGACAAACGACAGCCAAATGGTATGGGACAATTGTCTGCGTACCATCAAAAAGAACGTAAATCCACAGAGTTTTAAAACTTGGTTTGAACCGATCAAACCAGTGTTTTTGGACAAGGACGTGCTGACCATTCAGGTACCCAACAAGTTCTTTTTCGAGTGGCTTGAAGAGCACTATGTTTCGCTTTTGAAAAAAAGTGTGCGTCAAGAATTGGGCGAGCGCGGTCGGCTGCTCTACCACATTCCTGAAAATGGAGCGACCACTTTTACGCCGCACAGCAGTGGCAAATCGGACAATCGACCCGGCGCAGATAAGGACAACGCCCCGGTGCCGGGTGCGTTCGATGCAGACATGATCAAGAATCCCTTCGTCATTCCCGGCATCAAGCGCATCAAAATTGACCCTCAACTGAACCTGAACTACACCTTCGAGAACTACATCGAGGGCGACTGCAACCGCTTGGCCCGCAGCGCAGGGGTGGCTATCGCCAAAAACCCAGGTAAGACCGCTTTCAATCCGCTCGTGCTGTTCGGCGACGTGGGTTTGGGCAAGACACACCTTGCACAAGCCATTGGCAACGAAGTCGTTAGCCGCCACCCGATGAAAGCGGTGCTATATGTATCGGCTGAAAAATTCACCAACCAGATCATCCAGGCCATCAAGAACAACGCGGTCAACGACTTCGTGAATTTCTACAACATGGTGGATGTACTGATCATTGATGACATCCAATTCCTGTCGGGCAAACAGAAAACGCAAGAGATTTTCTTCCACATTTTCAATC
>JAYSUY010000534.1:0-1636 GCA_043718855.1 Saprospiraceae bacterium
GTTAGCAGTTAGCAGTTAGCAGTTAGCAGTTAGCAGTTAGCAGTTAGCAGTTAGCAGTTAGCAGTTAGCAGTTAGCAGTTAGCAGTTATAATATTTGAAAATCAGTATTTTATCTGCATGTTAAAATTAATTTTAAAAAATCGCCGACTTTAACTGCTGCTCAAAGTCGCATTTAACCTCAGCACAACAACGAACTTGTCGGATGGCTCACAACTTTGGGGGAACAAGTCATAACCGCTCCCTCGTCCGACGAATTTATGGTCGGACGAGTTCTGCATCACCACATCGACAAATCCTCCCATCACCAGTACAAACCACCCTCACCATGCGCTACCCAATCTTTCTTTCGCTCCTCGCCGCCCTCCTGTTCTGCTCCTGCGCCGCGCCCAACACCGCCAAGCCGCTGCTGAAAAAAAGCCCCTACGACCCGTCCATCAGCCATGCTGCATGGAAGTTGGACGGCAAGAAGAAAAAAGCCAAGCACGTCAAACGACTCGAAACCGCTTTCCAGAGTGCCCAACGCGCCGACTTGCTGGCCACCGACTCCCTGCTCAACCTCGATGCGCCCGACCGCTGGCTCTACGTCAACGCGCTGCACCGCCGCATCCAGGGTCGCCAAGATAAAATCGCCCCGCTGCTGCCCCTCCGCGCCGACGATGGCTACCGACCCGACCTGCTGCTCGTGGCCGACATCCAAGACCGCGAAACAGCCAGCCGCCGCGCCGCCGCCACCTACCTCTACGACCACGCCAACACCCTGCTCGCCGAGACAGCACGCACGGGCCGCAAGCAACCCGCCCGCGATGCCTACCACACCCTGCGCGACCTGAAAGCCAATTACTACCGCTACTGGGAAAATGCCAACGCATTGACAGACAGTGCCTACTTGGCTGGTCAAGCCCACATCCTGCTCGAAACCGATGTGTGGTCGGGCGCGTGGGGCAGTCAAAGTTTTTGGCAAAATGCTGGGCCGTTCGCAGAGCGGCACTTCAACACCGAGTGGCTGATTTTTTACCAAAACCCAGCCGCCCGCCCGCACTTCGATTTTAAGGTAAAAAGCCGCCTCGCCTCACTCTACATCAGCCCCGAAAGCCGTTGGGAAAGCAGCCGCACCGAGACCAAGCAAATCGAAGTGGGACACAAGGAGGTGCGCGACAGCACCGGCAAAGTGGTGGAACGTACGCCCATCTACGAGACTGTGAGTGCCACCATCACTGAAATCCATGTCAGCAAAAACGCCGCAGCCGCCCTGTACGTGGAGGTGCTGGACGGGCGCACAGGCAGTCTGCTCCATACCCAGCACCTCTCCGACGATCAGCACTTCGAAGAAACCGCCGTCCATGTCAGCGGCGACGAAAGAGCATTGACACACAGGCCATTCACCAGCATCGGCTGCCCCTCAGCACCCAGCGACTGGGCCATGGAGGGCCGCTTGGCCGATGGTCTGCGCGGGAGTTTGGTCTACTTCTGCCGGGGTGCGCTGACGGGGCTGTAACATGAGTCATCCCGATTTTTTTAAGGGTAAGTGTTCAATAAACCTTGTCATGTCGCAGCGCAGCGGAGATATCTGCACAACCCAAGCGACCCGAAATGCCCCAGCCAAGAGATTCCAAGAAGCCCGGCTTGTGCAGATGTC
>JAYSUY010000535.1:0-1635 GCA_043718855.1 Saprospiraceae bacterium
GCAGCACAGATTTGAACAGAGACTTTCTATGCCTAATCTGACAAACTAGAACTTAGTCCTATCAATGCTCTGTCACGCGCTTGCCGTTTCGGCAGCGATCGCTGCAATACTTCACCTGTTCCCACACCTTTTCCCACTTCTTCCGCCACACGAACGGCCTTCCGCAGGTGGCACAAATTTTCTGAGGAAGGTCAGTCTTTTTGATGGGCTTCGGCATGGTCATCTTTAAATGGGTGTCGAGGCTGCCACTCCTCTACGGGTTTTAAATAATCGAGTACAGTACCAGAAAAGCGGTTGACCAGGGTATTTTGGTGGCGAAGATAGCACCACAGGTCGCGGGCAGTAGCACCTACTGAGCTCTTGATTTCCAGCGCGGTACGCGCAAACACGATGTGCGTGCAGCCTGCTTTCAGCCCGATGCGCACGATGTCGTACAGGATGTTTTGGTACAGTTGCAAGTCATGGTTGTGCGACTTGTCGTAGCCGAGGAAGTGGGCTTCCAGTTCTGGACCGTTCTGGATGGTGGTATAAAAAGCCAGCAGTTCTCCATCCAAGTAGTAGCCGTGCATACTGAAGTGCTGACCCAAATCGCGCTTGAGGGCCAGCAAATACTGCTCGTTCAAGTCGATCATATTGAACCCGGCGTTGGTGGCGATGTCGCGGTAGAGCGCGTAGATGCGCGGCAGTTCGCGCTGGATGTCGGCCAGCGAGAGTTCGCGTTTGGCTGCGATATCGATTTTTTTGAAAGCCCGTTTGGCGCGGGTGCGGTACTTGGTGGACATGGCGGCGAGGTACCCATCAAAGTCGCGGTACGGCAGATCGAGTACCATGTTGGGTTGTATCACAAACTCTACGAATCCTTTTTTCACCAAAGCCTCGCCTTGGTCGCGGTGATCTGGGGCAATGTCTTTCAGCAAAATAACCGGCATCCGCACCCCCTCGCGCTCCATGTGGCCCAGCACTTCCACCAAAGAGTTTTCGAGTAAATCAATGGCTTTTTCCTTGCTAATTTTCTGATAATCAAAATAGTAGCCATGCTCACCCGTGAGCAGCATATTTCCGCAGATCAGGATATCGGCGGCCATCATGCCCGCCACGCGGCGTTTGAGCCACTTAGCCAGCCCGGTGAAAAAGCAAGCCTCCCGGTCCGTTTCGTGTTCGCTCTCGTTGATGTTGTCGTCGCCTTTGAAATACTTGATCTGGCAGATCGCCACCCCGACAGGGCTTTCGTTCTGGTAAAAAACGAGGTACGCGAAGCGCATGCCCAGCGGTGGGTTGGCTTCTAACACAGACAAGTAACTGCGCTGCAAAAACAGGTTGTCGGCGGGAGCGGCAGCATCCCACTCGCGGCCAGCGGCGGCGATGGAGCGAAAAAAACTGTAGCGAAGCGAAGGGTGGGAAACTAAGGCGGGCAAAACAATGGGCTGCGTCAAGGTCAGGGCGGAAGGAGTCATGGACGAGAGTAGTTTTTGTTCCGGCAAAGAAAAACACCCGCCTCGAATAATGGTTGCTCTACTCGTCAGACTTGCCATTTTTTAACTTCCTCCAGCGCCGCCCGCTCATCGCCCCAGCCCATTGGCAGGAGGGTGCCGAGGCCGTCGTAGTACAGGAAAAACAGTTCCAGGATGTGGCGGA
>JAYSUY010000536.1:0-1634 GCA_043718855.1 Saprospiraceae bacterium
AATAAAGGTCCAAATTTGGGGTGACGGTTTTGTTGCTGTTGAGGCACGAGGAGGGCGTTTAGTGGGGCCTAAACAACCGACGAGCAACGAAAACAGCGGCAAAACAAGCCCGCTAAATTTGAACCTTTATTCAAGCACCGTTCCTAACCATTCACAACACTTTGACGCTCCCGGAACGGAGTTCCGGGCTACATAAAGCATGAAAAAAGCACTTCCCTTCCTTGCCGTCTTGCTGGCTTTAGCCGCTTGCGCACCCTATGAGGAAAACGACATTGAACTGCCTGCTCAACCAGCGGCCCCCACTTTTTCTATGGAATTTTTGAGCGGCGACTCCAACCGGGTCATCGTGAAAAACACTTCCTCGGGCTTTTTTGACCACACCTTCGACCTCCCCGGCGGCATCCCCGCCAAATCGAAACGCGGGGTAGACACCGTGTTTTACACCAAAGCCGGCGACTTCGTAGTAACGCTGTACGCCGCTGGCGAAGGCGGCGGTGGCGTTTCCAAAAGCACCAAAATCGCTAAAATTGCCAAAGACGCGAAGGCTACCTGCGATCCGATGGTGAGCTTGCTCACTGGCAGTTGCGAGGCCGCTGGCAAATGCTGGACTTTCACCCACGCTGCCGAGGCCGTCCGCGTCGGCCCTACGCCCGGCTCGAAGGAGTGGTACAAGTCGCCGGTTAACGGCCTGCAAGACGCGCAGTACGACGACCGGTTTTGCTTTTACTTTGAAGGCTCGAAGTTCCAGTACATGAACAACGGCCAGACGGTGGACCCCTGGAACGGCTACGCTGCAGTGCCTTTCGCGCCGCCCACCAACCTGACTTGGTTCATCACGAAGGGCACGGGCGATGCTGGCGCCGACCAAATAGTGCTGCCCACTGGCACATTCATCGGCACTTGGGACTCCGGGCCGGTGTACGACATCAACAAACTGACGGAGACAGAATTGGTGCTGCGCTCGCCCATCCGCAACAAGGACGGCTCGCAGGGCACCGGATGGTTTGAGTTCACTTTGCTGAAAAACTGACCCGTTTAACATGGATTTTTTGCTCAAAACGCTGCTTTTTGCCTCGCTTTTCGGGGTGAGTCTGAAATGCTCGGTGCCGCGAGAGGCTGCTACCGCTGCATCGCCGCGCCGTTTGGTATGGAGTGATGAGTTCAACACGAAGGGGCTGCCCGACAGCACCAAATGGGGCTACGACTACGGCACGGGCTGCCCCAACGTGTGCGGCTGGGGCAACAACGAACTGCAATTTTACACCGCCCGCCGCACCGAAAATGCCCGCGTGGATGGCGGCTCGCTCATCATCGAAGCGCACCGCGAAAAGTGGGAGGGCAAGGACTACACCTCTGCCCGGCTAGTGTCGAAAAACAAGGGCGACTGGACCTACGGGCGCATCGAGGCACGGCTGAAATGCCCTGTTGGGCGCGGCACTTGGCCCGCATTCTGGATGCTGTCGACGGATTGGAAGTACGGCGGCTGGCCCCGAAGCGGCGAGATTGACATCTTGGAACACGTCGGTTATGTGCCTGATTCAGTGTACGCTTCGGCGCACACGCAGGCGTTCAACCATGTGCGGCACACGCAAAGCACAGGGGGCTTTTACCTGCCCGACACGGAGAAAAACTTT
>JAYSUY010000537.1:0-4412 GCA_043718855.1 Saprospiraceae bacterium
GCCCGATGCGACACTAGGGCTTTTTTATCCATTCACTCCGTATCTCTCCCTGCCCAGACTTAGGGAAAAACCTGAGCCTCCTTGAGAATTGCCCTACTGATTATGAAGTTTTTGCCGATAGAAAACATTTGTGCAATATGAAGCGTTCGATCACAAACAAACAACGTACCTACGCCTTGTCAATAGTGCAATGTTTCGTTGAATACCCTTTCGAGTTCCTTAATCCATCTTCTCCTATGCGCAATCCCATTCGGAAGTCCTCCTTGTTTTCCCATGAGTTCATGCCATTTCACCAGGCAAAAGGCCATGTCTTTTTGCTTGGCCTGCTGCTGATTGCAGCCATCCCAGCTGCTATACTAACATGTGCCATCATGTTACCCGTGAAATTGGTGCAGTGGCTGAGGAGGTGATCGGTTGGTTGGTGATTGGTGGAGTGGTGATTGGGCTACTTGTACCACTCCACCAATCACCATTCAACCGATCACCACTCCAACTATCTCCACACCTCCAGCCGCAAGTCGTCCAAGTACAGTTTCTGCCCCCGTCCATTCCAGATGTAGGTTTTCACGTTGCCGCCGGGCTGGTAGCCCACTGGCACCCGCACGAAGAAAGCTGCTTCGCCCCATTCCCCCACTCCGCCGCCGTGCCAGAACAGGTGTTGCGGATTTCCGATTTTGGAACTGACCGAGATGTTGCCGTAGCCGCAACGCGCACCATCGGGGCCGTTGATCTCCACTGCAAGCCTTGCCAAATAATCGAGCCGCCGCTCCCGCTCATCGGGCCGCACAAAAGCATGGACAGAGGCTCGAAGCCAGTCGCCAGGGCGGATATCAGCAGTATCGGTCTGCACTGCGCCATTGAAACAAAACTCGTTGGTGCAGCGGTAACTGTACGGTGGGCTGTGGCTGAATCTCTCGCGGTGATACTCCTCTGTAGAGTCAGGTATTGTATTGATAAACAGCGTTTTGGCTTTTTTTATTTTTGTCTCATCGGGCTGCTGCTGGCCACTTTCGAGCGCGAGGTACGCTGCTTGCGTCGTGGTTGTTTCCCCAAAAACAGCAGCGTAGTAGGCGGCGTTGGCCCGCTCGCTCCACAGGATGAGTTGCTGTGTCTGCCAAGTTTGGAACAGGTTGAGGGCTGCACAAAACACCAGCGCCGCACCCAGCGCCCAGCGCAACCCACTGCGCTGCCACGCGACCGCCACCGTCGTTGCCATCGGGAAGGCCAGCAGCGGGTACACGTCCACCATCGGGCGAGAGCCGAAACCGTTGATGTACTGCCAGCACCACCACGAGTAGATGACGTAGATGTGCAGCGGCACCAGCACTGCCACCGGCCAAAACGCCGCAGCCGCAAAACGCCGCAGCCACACCATCCCCAACAAAGCAACTACCATCACTGGGGTGTAAATCAACCAGCCATTTTGGTAGTGAAAAAGCCCGTTGAGTACCTGCGGCTCGGCCCAATCGAATTGCTCGCCCTGATAACTGTTGAACAGCCACTGGCCGCTCACAAATTTCCAGTAAGCCAACTGCGGCAGCACCGTGAGGCCGAAGGCCAGCACGGCCACCATGACCTGCCGCTTTTTTTTCCATAAAAACTGGAGCCGCTCCTGTGCACTACGCCAGCCGCTCAGCCCCCACAGCAGCGGCACCAGCACGGCCAGCACCTCCGGCACCCGGCAGATGGTAATGAGGCCGAGGGCAGTCCCAAGTTTGACAGCGTTTGAAGTTTGAAGTTCCGCCCCACTTCGCCCTCCTTCGGTAGGCTTAGGCGGGTAAAATTTCGAAGTTTGAAAGAGCAGCAAAGCCCACCCAAAAAACAGGTATGGGTGTGCCATGCCTACGGTGTAGATGCTGAAAAAGAACAAGTTAGTCGCTAAGGCTATCACTGCCACCACAATTTGCACCACCCGGTTGGGGAAAAATTTGCGCAGCGTTTTTTCTAAAAAATACAGCCCCCACAGCGCGTAGAACAGGGTGGAAAGCCCCGCCAGCAGGATGTACGGCGCACTGAAGCCATCGGCAGAAAACTGTCCACTGACCTTGCACCAGCCATGCGCGAGCAGGAAAAACGGGCTTTGGAGGATGGCCACGCCGACCGGGTATTTGATCACCGTGCGCCCCGTGCCGGGAGCAGTCCGCAGCCCGTAGGCATCAGCGCGGGGGTCGGCTTCACCGGGGTTGTAGCTGCGCCAAGCAGCGATGGTAGCCGAGTAATCACCCACATCATGGTACAGCAGCGTGGCGGGCAGGTGGAGGTAGTAGCCCCAGGAATCGCTGCGGTAAAACACGTTTTGCCACTGGCCAAACCAGAAGAACGCGGCGAGGTAGGTGAGGGCGATGAGGGGGAGAGCGGATTTGCGAAGCATGGTGGGCGGCGGACGGCGGATGGTAGACGACAGAGCGACACAGAGAAACCTCCGTTTGACAAATTTGGGCAAAAGTAGGCGATTCGAAACAAGCGCATGGGCGATACCTTTGGCTCATCAAATCACAGCCACAAACTCAGGTTCATGCAAAGCAAATTTTTCTTCCTCCTACTCCTCGCTGCACTGTTGTTTCAATGCAAAAAAGAGGCAGCACCGCTTCCCACACTCAAGGATTTTGTCGGAAAATGGGAACAGCAACAACTCAATGACGGCAGCGGTGGCTACGGCGGTCAAAACCTGACCATCGAGTTCATGTCAGACGAAACATTCCAGATGACTCGGTACGTTTGGACTGATGCCGTAGACCTCAACGATACTTGCAGCATCCGGACCGACTACATCGCAGGCAAGTTTTCGATTGATGGCAGTACAGTCCGCTTGGAAGGCGAGTTTTACGACAGCAATTTCCAAAACATCATCCAGCATTGCACAGGCGCAGCACAATACCTGCGCAGTTCACAGGTCCAGTTTCTCGATGGCGAACTCCTGCTTTTTGCCAGCCCTAGCCACCCGAAAGCCCGGATGCGGCGCAAATAATCACCCTGCCGTCCGGCTCGCCGCATACGTCCGCTCCACTTTTTGATGGAACTGCTCGTACACCTCTGCCGGGATTTTGTGCCGGATGGATTGCAGGAACTGCCGCAATTTGAGGTACTCGCCCTCGGTGAGCAGGTCGTCCTCCATGAAGGCGTTGAAGAGTTCAAGGAAGTTCTCGCTCACGTTGCGGGCGAACTCGATGCGCTTGTAGCGGTCTTCGATGAAGGCCAAAAAGTACAAGCCCTCGGTGTAGCCTAATTGCCGTCGCAGCACGAGGTCGTCCACTTCGTGCTTGATCTCTTCCAAACGGCGGGCGGCAATTTCAGCCGTAATCACCTGTTTTTCAAAGCTGTGGTAAATCTGCTGGGTGCGCTCGCCGTAGCCCCGGATAAGTTGCTCGCGGCGGCGAAACACCCACCAGCCAGCCAGCGCGGTGAGCAGGGCGGTGGCAGCCACCATCGTGATCTCGACGAAGTAGCCGGAGTCTTGCAGGGACTGTATTTGCTGGGCGATGAAACTGGAACCACCTTCCAGCCCGTCGTTGCACACCGCGAAATCCATGCTTTTGAAGTTCGCCAGCGTCATGGGTCGCTCCGGGCGCAGGGCGTTGATGTGGTTGAGGAAGGTGTTTTTGAATTCCTCCAGATCGCTGCTGCGATACATCGGGCGCAGGTTGCTGCTCTGCCCCAACTGGTAGCCATCAGCGTAGCGCGACTTCACTAAAGCATTGGTTTTCAGGAAATAAAACAGAAACTGCCGCATCTGGTTGATGTCGCGGAGGGCAACCAGTCGGGTAGAATCTTCGTGGCTCAGCGAGTCAGCAGCAGTCAGCGACAGGGCTTGATTACGCAGCCAAACCACCAATTCCTGCGCATTGGGCTGGATGATGTACTGCGAACCGAGCCGCTTGAAATGCTCCTCGTTGAACTCGATGAGCGAGCCAGGCCCCAGGTGCGTGGTGGAAAGCATGAAAAAATTGGGCGGCACAGCCACCTTTTTTCCGCCCAAAATCGCGGTATCGCGGGGCGAACTGAGCGACTCCCAGAGTTGGGGGCCGAAAAAAGTCTCCGGGTTGAGTTTGTCGAAATTATCCATCACCGCCACGAAGCGGAGGCGCGGGTTTTGTCGGCACCGCTCCCAAAGTTGTAGCAGTTCGCCGGGCTGAAATTGGCCCTGTGCGTCGTCTTGCCCAATGTATTTTTTGTGGTAATCAAGATCGAACTGTGGGGCACAATCGATTTGCAGCACCCGGTCGAAACTCCCCGCCACGAGGAAAGCAGCCCGTTTGGCCTGCTTCGTGGCCCCGGTACCCGTCACGCCCGACACCACGAGGAAGCGTTTTTGCGCAGCAGCCAGCGTCATGTCTCGCATGGCCGTCCAGCCGATGGTGGGTAGGCTGGGCTTCGAGATCAGGTCGAAGGCCGTGCGGTCGCCAGATTTGAAC
>JAYSUY010000538.1:0-4405 GCA_043718855.1 Saprospiraceae bacterium
GACTGAGACATCCCCCGATGCGCCCTCTGGGGATATCGTAGGCGGTATCTCGGTCGACATCTCGTCCCCCCTCCCAGTGGGGGAGGGGCCGGGGGTGGGGTTGTCAGTTGTTCAATTTCACAAACCCGCCGTCAATCGGGTAGTCCGTTCCGGTGACGAAAGCGGCTTCGTCGGAGCAAAGGTAAAGTGCCAAATGCGCGATTTCATCGGGCGTAGCCATGCGACCGATGGGCTGGGTTTGGGAGAGTTTTTCAAACATCTCGGCCTCCCTGCCGGGGTAGTTTTTGGCTAAAAAACCATCCACGAAGGGCGTGTGTACCCGTGCAGGCGAGATGGAATTGACCCGGATGTTGTCCTTCACATAGTCCCTAGCGGTGGCGATGGTCATGGCCAGCACCGCACCTTTCGTCATGGAGTAGGCGAAGCGGTCGGGCAAACCGACCAGCGCAGCGATGGAGGCCATGTTGACGATGGAGCCGCCGCCGCGCTGTTTCATCCCTGGCACCGCAGCCCGGATGCAGTTGTACACGCCCTTCACGTTGACCGAAAACAGGCGGTCGAAGTCGGCTTCGGCAGTGGTTTCTACGGTGCCGATGTGGGCGACGCCTGCGTTGTTCACTAAAATATCCAGAGGGTCAATGCGGGCAAAAACCGCGTCCACTTCGGCTTGCACGGCTACGTTGCAGGCGTGGGCGATGGCTTTGCCGTTTTCGGCTTTGATGGCGGTAGCGGCTTCGATGGCGGCGGCTTCATTGAGTTCGAGGATGTGAACCGTCGCGCCCTGCCGAGCAAAAAGTGTTGCAATGGCCAGCCCGATGCCGCTGGCGCCGCCGGTGATGGCGGCTGTTTTGTTGGATAAGTCGAACATGGATGAGACTGAGTGGTGAGGTTGGACAATAGATTTGACGTAAGAATTTAGCCACCTGCCCCTGCGAAGTGCGGCCATTTCTCGTTTAGTGAAACTCCATTTTCCACTCCCAACGGCTGTCACCCTGTAAGGGTCTGCCCAAGCGTGAAACTCAATTTTCAATTCAAAACAGAACAAAACGGTCTCAAAAAGCAAGAAATCTCGGTCAACGCTTGGCCAGACCCTTACAGGGTGACAACCGTCGGGAGTGGAAAATAGAGTTTCACGCTTGGGTAGTGACAGTCGTCGGGAGTAGAAAATGGAGTTTCACGCTTGGGTAGTGACAACCGTCGAGAGTGGAAAATGGAGTTTCACGCTTGGTAGTGATAGCCGTCGGGAGTAGAAAATGGAGTTTCACGCTTGGGTAGTGACAGCCGTCGGGAGTGGAAAATGGAGTTTCACGCTTGGGTAGTGACAGCTGTCTCATCCCGAATTTGGGAAGCACTTATCACTTACCACTATCACCACGCCCCCGCCAGCCACTTCCGCGCCGCATCAAAAGCCCCCTTCGGCACCACGCCCGCTGCTTCCAAGTCCTGCCAGTCTTTTTCCAAAACCACTTTGTAGTCGCTGCCCTCGCCGTCTTTTTGGCCTTTGAGGTGGAGCCAGGCTTCGTGGCTCTCGGCTGGGCGGCCAGCGAGGTAGCGGGCGTGGCCGATGTTGGTCCAGACGTACTGATTGGACGCATCGAGCGCGAGGCAGCGGAGGCCCGCTTTTTCGGCCAGCGCGTAGTTTTGGGCAAAAATGGCCCACCACGAGGCACTGCCGTACTCCGATGTGCCGAGTTTCAGAAGGCGTTTGTCCACGTCCCGAAGGCTGTCGCAACTGCTCGCCATCAGCAGCCCGGCCCGCACCGTCTCGGCATATTGCTTCCTGGCTTCGGTGGAATCTTTCACATCGGAGATGTTGCGCAGCACCTGCGCCCAGTCTTTAAAAAAATGAACCTTCCCTGCCAACAAATCTGCTTGCCGGATGTGCAGGGCTTCTGCGTAATGGTCGAGGGCCTTCGGGTAGTTCTTCATGGTTTTAAAAAACACCCCCAAGTTGTTGAGTACCGTAGCCACATACAGCAGGAAAGCGTCGGGGTTTTTCTCCGCCAATTTTCGATAAATGTCGAGCGCCTCAGCGTAGGCTTTTTCCGCTTCCGGCATCTTTTGGTTAGTGCTGTAAAACAAGCCCAAGTTGTTCAACGTCATGGCTACATCCGACAGGAAAGCGTCGGGGTTTTTCTCCGCCAGTTTCCGCCGGATGCCAAGTGCCTCGGTGTAGGCTTTTTCCGCTTCCGACATCTTTTGGTTAGCGCTGTAAAATACGCCCAAGTTGTTCAGCGTCCCAGCCACATCTGACAGGAAAGCGTCGGGGTTTTTCTCCGCCAATTTCCGTCGGATGCTGAGTGCCTCGGTATAGGCTTTTTCCGCTTCCGGCTTTTTTTGGCTGTCGCTGTAAAAATTGCCCAGATTGTCCAACGTTGTGGCCACATCGGGCAGGAATGCTTCGGAGTTTTTCTCCGCCAATTTCCGCCAGATGCCAAGCGCCTCGGTGTAGGCTTTTTCCGCTTCAGGCATCTTTTGGTTGTCGCGGTAATAATTGCCCAAGTTGTTCAGCGTCGTGGCCACATCCGACAGGAAAGCGTCGGGGTTTTTCTCCACCAATTTCCGCCGGATGCTGAGCGCCTCGGCGTAGGCTTTTTCCGCTTCTGGCATCTTTTGGTTTTTGTGGTAAAACACACCCAAGTTGTTCAGCGTCCCAGCCACATACGACAAGAAAGCGTCGGGGTTTTTCTCCGCCAATTTCCGATAGTTGCCGAGCGCCTCGGTGTAGGCTTTTTCCGCTTCCGGCATCTTTTGGTTGGCGTAGTAATATGCGCCCAGATTATTCAGTATCGCGGCTACATAGTGCAGGAAAGCGTCGGAGTTTTTCTCCGCCAATTTCCGCCAGATGCTGAGTGCCTCTTTGTAGGCTTTTTCCGCTTCCGGCATCTTTTGGTTGGCACGGCAATACTCGCCCAGATTATTCAGCGTCGCAGCCACATACAACAGGAAAGCGTCGGGGTTTTTCTCCGCCAATGTCCGATAGATGCCGAGCGCCTCGGTGTAGACTTTTTCCGCTTCCGGCATCTTTTGGTTGGCACGGTAATACTCGCCCAAATTGTTCAGCGTCATGGCCACATCGGGCATGAAAGCGTCGGGGTTTTTCTCCGCCAATTTCCGCCGGATGCCGAGTGCCTCAGTGTAGGATTTTTCCGCTTCTGGAATCTTTTGGTTGGCACAGTGAACGATTCCCAGGTTGTTCAACACCACAGACCGGCTGTACTCACCTTTGGACAGCGCGAGGGATTTTTCATAAAAACGGGCGGCTTTGTGCAAGTTGTTTTGTTGTTGGAGGAAGTAGGCGAATTGAAAAACGTAGTCATCGTTTGTTGAATCCAAGGCCATCATCAAATCATAACATTGCTCCACGCTGTCGAACTCAAAGCGGTTGGTGTGCAGGTCGGCTTTGAGGTTCAGGGCGGAGAGCACATCGGCAGTGCGCTGTTTCTGCACGGAATCGCGCAGCAGTACCTCGCGCTGCATGGCCGAAATCTTGCCGCGCTCGGCCAAGATGTTGCGGGCCTGCCCGGCGAGGTCGGCTTGGCGCAGAATATCGAGGGCGTGTTCCAACTCGCCTTTCTGAAACCAGGAAAAGGCTTCCTGGAACAGGGGCGAAGCGTCGTCCAAATTGATGCGCTCGTAGCGGCGGGCGAGTTCACGGGCGGTTTCGTCAATTTTGGCGCGCTGGGCTTCCAAAAAACCTTGTTGCGTTTCCAGTTCGCTGATGCGGTTTTTGTTGGCATTCTGGTCGGCGAGCAGGGTTTGCCGCTCTTTTTGGAGCTGGGCGAGTTTTTCTTGGAGGGCTTTTTCGGCGGCGGTTTTGCCCACGTTGAAGTACTGCTTTCTGTACTCGGCCAATTTCTGCGGCGTGGTCATGTAGATTTTCGCCCAGTCCTTTTGCCCGGCCACTGCGGTGAGGGCGTTGAAGTTCACGACTTCCAAGCCTTCTTTTTTGACGGAAAAGGTGATGCTTTCCTGGTCTTTTACACCTTTCACGACCAAATCGAAACGCCCGGCGGCATCGGTGGTCTGGGGCGTTGCGCGGTCAAAGTCTTCTTCCACCTGCGCATTGGCGACGTACTGCCGGGTCTTGGTCTCGTACTTGCTGTTGAGGATGGAGACTTCGCCCCGGATGGTGGATTGCTGGGCGTGGAGGGTTGGGGAGAGGAGGAGGAGTGCCGCTATGCTTCCGCCTACGCTAAGGCTTCGGCGGATGAATCGGCAGATGAATCGGCGGGTGAAGAGGAGGTTTTTCATAAGTGTGGGTGAAGTTGGGTGTGAAAAACTGGGTAAAACTTAGCCACTCCTTGACCTGTCATCGTACGTTGCGACGAACTAAGGTTTTAGGAGATCGAAGATGAAAGAGAGGTAAATTTGGGCCGGGCGGGGTCAGTTCGAATTGTCATAG
>JAYSUY010000539.1:0-4405 GCA_043718855.1 Saprospiraceae bacterium
TGAGGGCGACGGCGAGGCGCAGGATCAGCGTATTTGACACGGGCACGGTGGGCGAGGGGAAGGTCAGTTCGCTGATTGCAAAAACTTGATCAGGCCCGCCATGTAGGTGGGCTGGTCGTCGTACATCGCCATGTGGCTGCCGTTGGGGCAGTTGAGGTAAGTGCCGTTGGGCAGTTGACCGGCCATCCACTTCATGTATTCGGGGTCCATGGTGTCGTGTTTGGCACCGATGGTGAGGGTAGGCACGGTGATTTTGGGGAGGTCGGGGCTGCGGTTCCATGCCTCCAACTTGCCTGCGATACCGAACTCGCTGGGGCCTTGCAGCATGACGTACTGCACTTGGTTGAGTTTGGAAAAAGCGCGATTGATCGGCTCGGGCCACTGCTCCAGCGGGATGCGGCAGATGTGCTGGTTGTAAAAATGGGGCAGCAGCAACTCCATGTAGCGCGGGTTGGCGTAGTCGCCCTTCGCTTCAATGGCTTGCACCTCGGCCAGCACTTTCGGGTCGAGTTGTTTGGCCAGCACATCGGCAGCATACTTGTCATAAGCCACCGCATCGCTCATCATGTTGGATATGATGAGGCCCTTCAGGTGCTGCTGGTATTTCAGCGCGTACTCGGTGGCGAGTATGCCGCCCCAGGAGTGGCCGAGCAGGTAAAAATTGTCTTTCGTGAGGCCCAACGCGGTGCGCACCTGTTCCACCTCCTCCACAAATCGCGGCAAATCCCAGAGGCTGGTGTCGGTCGGGTGATCGCTGTTGCAAGTGCCGAGTTGGTCGTAGTAGATGAACTCGATACCCTCCTGCGGCAGGAAACTCTCGAAGCACTCAAAATATTCGTGCCCGATGCCGGGGCCGCCGTGCAGCAGCAGGACTTTGATTTTGGGGTTGCTGCCGATGCGCTTGGTCCACACCTTGAACTCGCCTTTTGGGGTCTTGATCGGGATGACTTGGATGCCGCCGGTTTGTACGCTGCTGTCGGCTGGGGCGTGGTAGGTTTGCAGGGTGGGGGCGTTTGACGGGTCGTTTTTTGTGGAATTAGGGGCGCAGGCAGCTATGCAAGCAGCCAGCACGAGGAGTGGGAAGTATTTTTTCATGGCAGAAAAAGTTGGTTGAAAAAGTTGTGCAATGTACTGCGGAACGGCGTTTCGCAACTTCCAGAAATTGGGAAAGAGGGGCCAGCGAGAATCTCGCACACGACAACAATGGCACGCGATCGGCTGAGCGGCTAAGTTGTTGCCATCAAAATCAACTTTTACATCATCCCTCACTGCGCCATCGGAATCCAAATCCGCACCCTAGTCCCTACGACTGTTCCGGCTTCGTCCCGAAGGGTCTCTCTGGTCAAACGCTCCTCCCCAGATTCGGCAGCACTGGCCAGCAAATCCAACCGCTTCTGCGTCAGCATCATCCCAACGGACTTGTGGGGCCGGTGGTCTGATTCGGCTGCGCCTTTGTCTTCCGAAAACCCCGCCCCGTTGTCCGTCACCGAGACTTCCAGCCGCTCGCCTTTCTGGGCGAACAGCACCTCCACCCGACCGCCGATTTCGTATTTGTGCAAGCCGTGCAGCAGCGCGTTTTCTACAAACGGCTGCACCAGCAGGGGCGGCAGGCTGATATCCGATGGGTCAAGCCCATCTTCGACGCGGATGGCAAACTCGAAAGTGCTGCCGAAGCGCAACCGCTCCAAGTACAGGTAGTTTTCCAGCATCGCCACCTCCTCGGCCAACGTGTGGCGGCCATCTACTGAGCCGTGCAGGGCCAGCCGTACCAAGCGGGCAAACCGCGCGAGGTAGGTGGCTGCCGCGTCGCCGTCGTTTTTGGCGATGAACGACTGGATGGCTTGGAGGCAGTTGAAAATGAAGTGCGGGTTCATCTGCGCCCGCAGCGCGGCGGCTTCGAGGTCGCGGATTTTTTCGCGCTCTGCGGCTTCGCGGCGAATGGCTTGGAGGCGGTTTTGGTAAAACAGGTAGGCTGCGGCACCCAAAGCCGCCGCTACGAGCAAGCGAAACCACCAGGTGGCCCACCAGGGCGGGCGGATTTCGAAGGGCCAGCGCGAGGGTTCGCTCCACTGGCCGTCCTCGTTTTGGGCCTGTGCTTCAAACACATAGCGCCCCGGCGGCAGCAGGGAGAAGTTGGCGGTGCGGTTGTGCGCATAGGTGAACGCCGTGTCGGCGGGCAGCAGGCGGTAGCGGTACGGGATGTCGCCGCCGGAGCGGAAATGCAGGGCAAAAAACCGGAGGGCGATGTTGTTTTGGCGGTACGCCAGCCGCAGGTTTGGGGCAAAAACGGTGTCGCGGTTGTTGACGGCAAATTTTTCCAGCATGGGCGCGGGCATGGGCGCGGGCGCAGGCCTGCCCCGAAAGCGGGCGATGCCCCGGTCGGTGGCGACCCAGACCTCATCGCCGAGCCAAGTCACGTCGTTTACCTGGTTGGAGGGCAGGCCGTGCTTGGTGGTGAGGGTTTCTATACGCCATCCTCCTTCAGGCTGTGGGCGGAGGATGTTCAGCCCGGCGTTGGAGCAGGCATAGATGATGCCTTCGGGAGTAATGTCGAGGTCGCTGAGCCAATTGCTCGTCAGGCCGTTTTGGGTGGTCAAGTGGGTGAACTGGCCGTTTTTTTTCCGAAAAAGCAAGCCGCCGCCGCGCAGGGAAATGACCAGGCTGCTATCCGGCAGCACCTCCACGATGCGGGCGGGGTAACGCAGGGCTGGGTGGTCGAATGGCGGGGCTTCGTAGCGGTTGTTGCGCCAGAGCCGCAGGCCTTCGCCCTCGGTGGCGACCCAAATGTTGCCCTCAAAATCCTGCGCTACGGAGTGGGTGCGCCAGTACTTGGAGGAATCGGCGAAGTGCCTGATGGCAGTGCCTACCACAGGGTCAATCGAATAAAAATCACCGAACGAACTGGCCCACCACAAACCGTTGCTGCGGCTTGGAGTGATTTTTTTAGCCCCTACTGGGTATGGCAAGTGGTTTTTTGGGAGCTGGTAACTGACGCTCCTCCATCGTTTTTTTTCCCAAAAGCAAAGTCGAGGGCTGGCCCAGAGCCGCTTGGTCAGGGTGTCGAAGCGCAGCGTAGATTCATCTGCCATCCGGAAATCGGGGGAGGGCGGCAGCAAAACCACTCGGCCTTCGCTTGGGCGAATGGCACAGACCGAGATGGGGCGCAAGCCCGCGAAGATGGTCTCCTCGGCATCGGAGGTGATACTCCGCACGTCGTTGGCGGGCAAGCCGTTGGTGGTGTCGAAAATATCGAGGCCGGGGTTTTTGCAATAAAATACCCCCGCGTCGGTGGTGGTGACCCACCAGCCGCCTTCGCGGTCGCGGAGCGAGCACACTGCGCTGTGGCCGGGTAGGATGTTGACAAATTCGTTGCGCTGGAAATGTGCAAGCGAGCGGAAGCGCAGCAGGCCCCGGTTAGCCCCTCCGCGAGAGGAGAGCAAGAGAGCGCCGTCGGGGTCTTCATGGATGGCGTTCACTGACACATCTTTCACCCCCGACCAAACCACGCGGTTGTCGTGCAGGAGGTAAAATGTTTGGAAGTAGTTAAAAATGAAGTCGCCGCTGCGCAAACGCCATACGCCCGGAGTACCCGACTTTTCCCCCTGCGCCCGGTCAATTGGGAGCCTGCCGAGCGAAACAGCCTGCCCTTGCTGCCATCGAAAAACTTCTTCGGTGAGGGTTTTAGTTGGAAAAGAAGTCGGTCCCCCAGACTCGCTCCCGAGGATGGCTTTCCCGTCCACGTCGGCAAAAATCAATGCGGCGCGGCCCATCGAAGGCAGCACCCGGTGCTGGCCATCGGGCTGAACCACCAAGATTCCGAGATTGGGCAGTTGGGCCCAAACTGCTCCGCTCTTGTCCACCACCAAACTGCCGAGGTTGACAAATTTGTTGCGGTACCGCTCGATGATGTGGTTGTGCTGCCAGCGGCGCACGGTGTCGTTTTCGACCAACCAGATGGAAGCGTCGAGGCGGTTGAACCACACCCGGCCTTGTGGGTCTTCGGCCAAGTGGAAGATGGGGTTGCTGGCGTAGGTGCTGGTGTCCACCGGGCGGTGGAATTCGTAGCCGTTGAAGCGGCACAGGCCAAGATCGGTGGCAAACCAGAGGAAGCCCCGGCTGTCTTGCATCATGCCGTAGATTTCGTTGCTGGGGAGGCCGTCGGCTACGGTGTACTGCTGCCAAGCGGGATACTGCGCGGTGAGGAGCGAGGGGTGAGCCGTGAGGAGGGCCGAATACGCTGCGAGGAGCAGGGTTCGGAGGAAGGGTAGAGGCATCTGCCGGGCATTTTTCAAATTTTTGCCCGGTAAAAGTAAAAAAACACCCGAAAGCGCGGTGGCGGTGGCTCCGGGTGTTTTTGAGTTGTAAAAACTTAGCCGCCCCTTGACTTGTCATGTCGCAACGAAGT
>JAYSUY010000540.1:0-4398 GCA_043718855.1 Saprospiraceae bacterium
GGCGGGGTGTGGTGGAAATGGAGGCGGGTTAATTCTACTTTGTTAGATTAGAGAAAAATGGCTTGTCATGTCGTAACGAAGTGGAGACATCTACACAAGCCAAGCCCGATGACCCCAAAAAAGGCTTGACTTGTGTAGATGTCTCCACTTCGTTACGACATGACAAGCCATTTTTCTCTAATCTAACAAAGTAGAATAAATCCGTTTTTTTCTGTCCAATCTGCCCTATCCGTGTCCCAATTGTTGCCGTGTCCAGTACTTTCGGAAGAGGTTTACCACCTACCCGCCACAAAATTCATGGCAAAGCAAAAATTTTACGTCGTCTGGGAAGGCCGCAAACCGGGCATCTACACGGACTGGAACGAGTGCAAAAAACAGGTGGACGGCGTGGCCCAAGCCAAGTACAAAAGTTTTGAAAGTCGGGCTGAAGCCGATGCGGCACTCAAGGCCAACTACTGGGATTTTGTCAAAAAAACAGCCCCCTCAGCGGGCGGCCCCAAGTCTGCGAAAGTTGCGGGCGGCGCGGGGAGCGGGTCCATCATTCAGGAAAGCATGGCAGTGGACGCAGCGTGCAGCGGCAACCCCGGCGACATGGAGTACCAAGGCGTACGCACCGATACGGGCGAGCGCATCTTCCACGTCGGGCCGCTGGCGGAGGGCACCAACAACATCGGCGAATTCCTCGCGCTGGTGCATTGCCTGGCCCTGTTGCAGCAGTTGGGCAAGCCCACCATGCCCATCTACTCCGACTCGGTGAACGCCCAAATTTGGGTGAAAGCCAAGAAATGCCGCACCAAACTGGAGCGCAGCCCGCGCAACGTCAAGATTTTTCAACTCATCGAACGCGCTGAGCAGTGGCTCGCGGTGAACCGGGTGACCAACCCCATCATCAAGTGGGAAACGAAGGCGTGGGGCGAAATTCCAGCGGATTTTGGGCGGAAGTGAGGAATCTCGAAAAATCTGCGGATGTTTGCTGCCACACATTTTTGGCTCAAACGCAACGCTCAGATGAAGTTTTTCTACACCATCCTCCCCCTTCTTTGCTTCCTCATTTCGGCGCAGCCGATTTTTGCCCAAGTCAACCTGCCTGCGCCACTCGGCGGCGGCCCGGAAGGCGGCCTGAAAACGCCCGATCAGTTTTTGCCCCACTCGTTGGGCGAGCAGTTCACTCCGCACCACATGCTCAACGCCTATTTCGAATACTTGGCTGCCAACGCTCCGACCACCATGCGGTTGGAGAAATATGGCCAGACCAATGAGGCCCGCCCGCTGCAAATCGCCGTTTTTTCCTCTGCTGAAAACATGGCGCGGCTGGAGCAAATTCGCCTCAACAACCTGCGCCTCGCGGGTACCGCTGCGGGCGAGCCTGATTTGAAAAACCCCATAGCCATCGTGTGGATCAGCATGAGCGTACATGGTAACGAGGCCTCCGGCTCGGAGTGCAGCATGCCGCTGGCCCACCAACTGGCTACGCAAACCGATCCGCAGGTGCGCGAGTGGCTGCGCAACACGGTGGTCGTGCTCGATCCTTCGCTCAATCCCGACGGCTACGACCGCTACACGCACTGGAACCGCATGGCTTCCAACCTCCTGAAAAATACCAACCCCGATGCCCGCGAACACCGCGAACCCTGGCCTGGCGGCAGGGTGAACCACTACTATTTCGACCTCAACCGCGACTGGGCTTGGGCCACTCAGGTAGAGAGCCAACAGCGACTCGCCATCTACCACCGCTGGCTGCCCCACGTCCACCCCGACATACACGAGCAGGGGGTGAACGAGCCGTACTACTTCGCGCCCGCCGCCGAGCCGATGCACGACTACATCACGCCCTGGCAGCGCGATTTTCAGACTAAAATTGGCCAAAACCACGCCCAGTATTTCGATGCCAATGACTGGATGTACTTCACGAAGGAAGTGTTTGACCTGTTTTACCCCTCCTACGGCGACACTTACCCGATGTACAACGGCGGCGTGGGCATGACCTACGAGCAGGGCGGCGGGCCGCGCGGTGGCCGGGCCATCCTGACCGACGTTGCCGACACGCTTTCGCTGCACGACCGCATCGCGCACCACCTCACCACGAGCCTCTCCACCATCGAGATTTCGAGCAAAAACGCACCACAACTTGTTGAGAATTTCCGCCAATACTACCAGCGCACCTCCACTCAGCCGCAGGGCCAGTACAAGACTTTTGTCATCCGCGAGGGCAACGACCCGAACAAGGTGAACACGCTCTGCCGCTTGCTCGACCGCCACAACATCCGCTACGGGCGGGCGGGTGCAGCCACCAACGGCGCGAAGGCTTTCGACTACATTGCGGGCAAGGAAGCGACTGTTTCTATTGCCGCCAACGACTTGGTTATCAGTGCATATCAGCCCAAGTCGGTGCTGATTCAGATTTTGTTCGAGCCAGAGTCGCGGTTGTCCGACTCACTGACTTACGACATCACGGCGTGGTCGCTGCCCTACGCGCACGGGCTGGATGCTTACGCTTTGAAGGAGCGCATGGAGCCGCGCAAGGCCTACGAGGCCTACCGCGCGCCGGAGGTGATGCTGGCCGCTTCGCCATACGCTTGGTGTGTACACCGCCGCTCGCTGGCCGAGGCGCAGTTTTTGGGCGATATCTTACAGCAGGGGGTGAAAGTACGTACGGCCACCAAGCCTTTTGCTATGGCCGACCAACAGTTTGCCGCAGGTGCCTACGTCATCAATCGGGGCGACAACCGCAGCATCGCCGCTGACCTCGACCGCATCGTGAAGGCGGCTGCCACGAAAGCCAATGTGCCGCTGCACCCGATTTTTACGGGCTTCGCAGGCAAGGGCAACGACTTTGGGTCGGATGCTTTCGCGCCAGTGACGGCTCCTCAGGTGGCGATGGTGTACGGCGACGAGGTGGACGAGAATGCCTACGGCCACATCTGGTTTTTCTTCGAGCGCGAACTGGACTACCCGATCACTCCGATCTCGCTCGACAAGATTCAGCGGGTGAAAATGAGCAACTTCACGACCCTGATTTTTCCCAACGGCTACTACAGCCTGACGGAGTCGCAGCAAAAAATCATATCGGAATGGGTGCGCAACGGTGGCCACCTCATCGCTTGCGAGAGCGCAGTGAAGGCGTTTGCTGACAAGGAGGGCTTTGACCTGAAAAGCAAGGCCGAACCCAAAAAAGACAGCACGGCTGCGCACAAGCCCTACCTCTCGCGGGAACGGATGGGGGTGAGTGAAAACAATCCGGGGGCCATCGTGAGGGCCAAAGTGGACAATACTTACCCGCTGGGCTACGGTTTTGGCGACTATTATTTTTCGCTGAAAACGACGGCTGACGTTTTCGACATCCCAGAAAAAGCGGAGACTTCGGTGTGGTTAGAAGATGGTTTTCAGTCCTACGGCTTCATCGGCAGCCGCCTGAAAACGCGCTTTAAAAAGTCGCCCATCGCATCGGTGGCCCGCATGGGCAGCGGCCATACCGTGTACTTCACCGATAGCCCGTTGTACCGTTGTTTTTGGCAGCAGGGGAAGATGCTGTTCACGAACGCATTGTTTTTTGAGTAACTTGCCGCATTTTTAAGCAAAACCATGACAAATCAGCCTCCTGCCATGTGGTTCCAACTGCCTGCCTCCATCGCGCCATTCCGCAACCAACTGCTGACTACGCGCCAAACTTTTATTCGGGCCAAAAGCCAACCTTCGCGCAAGACTGAACTGTGGGAGAGCAAGGTAGGCGGGCAGCCCTACTTGCCCAAAGGCGCGGTGTGGCCCACTGACCCCAGCGGGAAGGACCTGTTCTTTTTGGCTCAAATCAACTTTGCCGAAGTACCGCCGCTCGCGCCTTTCCCGACGACAGGCATCCTACAGTTTTTCATCAATGACGATGATCTGTACGGAATGGATTTCGACGATGGCGAAAATCCAGATACCTTCCGGACGCTGTACCACCCCAAGGTGCTGAAAGCCACCGCCCTGCTTCGCACCGACTTCCCGCCCCTGAGAGACTACGACGACTTGCTGCCGCACCACCCAGACGAGTGTTATCCGTTGACATTCAGCCTGGAAGAAGAACTGATGCCCATGACGGACTATCAGTTTTCGCAGAAATTCGGTGGCGACTTTTTCCAGCAGTTTGGAGAAAAGGAGTGGGATGTGACCGATGAATTTGGCAAAGCCATCCGCTCAGACGGCCACAAACTCGGCGGCTACGCCTACTTCACCCAAGATGACCCGCGCCGCCCCGAAGACCCCATGCTGCTGCTGCTCCAACTCGACTCTGACGAGCAGATGGACCTCATGTGGGGCGACATGGGTGTGGGACATTTTTTCATCCGAGAAAAAGACCTCGCAGCACTCGATTTTTCGAAGGTGCTGTATGATTGGGATTGTCTTTGACAAAAGGTG
>JAYSUY010000055.1:0-2416 GCA_043718855.1 Saprospiraceae bacterium
AGGTTTTGTCTGTCTGCCGGAAAGTTTTTCCGGCAGACCGTTGAGCCGGAAAAACTTTCCGGCATACAGCACTCACAAAACCTGCCGTCGCGCAGTTTAAACCCTCACTTCACCTTCACCGTCAATCCAAAACCGTCTGTGGCCTTGCTGTCCACCGTAAAAGTGAACGGCGCGTCAGCATTGTTGAAGTCCTTGAAACCGGCCGTCTCCTTGTAACTCACGTCGTCGAGCCACTTGACAGTGTCATGCTCTAAGGAGAATCCCGTAGCCAGCCGGGGCACCAATCGGATGGCTCGCTTGCCTGACACCGCCGGGTCTTCCACCGTGTACATGATGATGCGCTGGCCCTCGGTGTTCAGTTTTCCCGTGCCTGCTTTGAACTGGTCGCGCGTCACCACGTCCTGACCGATTTCGATCACCCACAGTTTGGAGGGCTTGGTTTTGTCGGGTACGACGACCATAGCCGTTCCGCTGGTGCCGGAGAGTTTTTTCAGGGCAACTTTGTAGCCGCCGTCTTTGACGCTGCTCAGGTACTGAGTCCGGCTCTTGGGAAGCCAGCCGTAGCGCAGGCGGTGCCAGCCCATGAAGCCGGTGGCAAACACCACGTCGCCCATCAGGTCGTAGCCGCCCACCTCGTGCATATACGGGGCTGTAGCGGGGTACAGTTCATCGGAGCCGAAGCAGTGGCCGATCTCGTGCATCAGGGTAGTGTAGTGCTCGTTGTACACCTGCGGCATCAGCGTGGTCATTTTGCGAATGCCCCTGAAATTGTTGGCCCCGTGCGCGCCGGAGCCGACGCTTTTGAAACCCGTAGCACCTTTGTTCGGCACGATCACTACGATGGTATTGGAGGGGTAGTTTGCGCCGGTCCCCAGCAGTTCCACGCTGTGCTTGGTGTAGTCCTGCCAGAGCCAGTTCTGCGCGTCTGTGGCCGTGGGAAAGTAGTAGCTGAGCGGCTTCGGCATGCGCTTCCATGACTTGTTCAGGTTCACGTTGACCTTTGCTCCCTGCCGCTGGAAGGCTTTGGTGAGTTCACCTTTGCTGGTGATGTCGCTCCATAGGGCATCAAAGTTCGTCGTGGTCAGCGGCTGGTCGCTGAAGTCCACAAACAGCACTTCGAGGTTGATTTCGCAGGAGCCAGTTATCTCGGAGTTGTCTCGCTTGCCTTCTGAGCCAGCGGCCAGCAAACGGGGCTGTGCTTCTGGGCTGTTGAGCCGCACGGTGATGTTGTCTACGGCTGCATCAGCGTCCGTACCGTTGATCTCGCCTCGAAACCGGAGGGTATGGCTGGACGAAGTAGCCATGAACGTAGCGGAGAATTTGCCCCAAGTGGTGACGGGGTTGGGCAACACATAGGTGCCGATTGTCCTGCAATCAATGTCCACGGCAAAGAACTCCCGGCCTGGGTAGTTGTAGTGCAGTTTCACATGGTCGCCACCCCGGAAGTCGCCCTCAACGATGTACTCCGCCCACGGGGTCAGCCCGGTGAGGGTTTGGCTGACGGCAGGGTCGGTCGCTAGGGCATTGTGGTTGAGCCATGCGTAGCCACCCGGCTTGCCGCCAGTGGTTTTGTTGGCTACGGCTGGCTCCGCTACGTCAATTTTCCATCCGGTGTAAGACGGGTTGCCGTCGAAGGTTCCGTTCACCAAGTTTTGGGCAAAGGCCCAGTGAGCAACTGCGCACAGGAGCGCAATCAGGATGCTTGATTTGTTCATCTTGTATCGTGTGTTTTTGATGCTGCCTACTCTTTGAGGGATTTTCGGCTTCCTCCCAGCCCTCGCGCTTTTGCAAAAAACATATTGCGCTTGCTGCGAGAACTGGGACAAAGGTGGGCTTGGGCCAACAGGCAAAACCCGTCAACTTGGTCGCATTTTCCGTCAAAATGAGGGTGAAGGCATCAAAATTTGTCAAAAAAAAGGCCGAAATCATGCCCCCAGCATCTCCGACGGCAATTTCCCGAACCGCTGCTTGAAACTCCTGGAGAAAGACTGGGCATCGCCGTAACCCACTTTCGAGGCCACCTGTGCGATGGAATTATAGCGGCGACTCTCCAGCAAGCGGCGGGCTTCGCTGAGCCGCACTTCCAGCAAATATTGAAGCGGCGAAAGCCCCGTGAGGCGCTTCAACTGGCGCAGCAGGGTGGATTCGCTCATGGCAAACTCGTAGCCCAGCACGGACACGCTCAGGGTGTCGTCGGCAATATGCTGCTGGACGTAGGTCTCGAAGCCCTCTAACCATTCTCGGTCGGGCTGTGACAAGTGTGGCACAGCTTCTTCGGGCAAGTGTGGCACACCTCGAAGGTGTGCCACACTTCTTTCCTCAGCGGCTGCCGTGCGGCGGGCCGCCTGGTTTTTCAGCAGATTTTCGATGCGCGCCAGCAGTTCCTCCTCATCGAAGGGCTTGAGCAAGTAATCGT
>JAYSUY010000541.1:0-12995 GCA_043718855.1 Saprospiraceae bacterium
GTTCTTCAGGCGTCAAATGAATCCTATACTTTATCGACATTGATTTGAATTTTGAACCCCAAAGTTCAAACAAAACGACAACTTAAACTTTATTGACCAGTAGTTTCGTTGCTGGTGTGGAGTTGATTTCGACAAATTCAATTTCCCTGCCAACTGCGACAAAATTGTGTAAAAATAGCCTTGTTGTGCTATTGTTTGAAGTTTTGTGGAGATGAATAAACAGTGGTGGCATCTCCACCTGCTCGTGTGTTTAAAACTTGAATTTGCGCTTTTTTCAGAATAGCATCTAATTTTGTGGTGAACGCTGCTGAATGCTGCTTTGGATTGGCCGTCGGCAGGGTGCGTTCTTGTTTCAACAATTTGATCTTCAACAACATGACTACCATCACAGTCGAGCAAGGCGACATTACTAAAATCGAAGCCGACGTGATCGTCAATGCGGCCAACAGCTCGCTGCTGGGCGGCGGCGGTGTGGACGGCGCGATCCACCGCGCTGGTGGCCCAGCCATTCTGGAGGCCTGCATGGCCATCCGCGCCCGGCAAGGCGGTTGCGATGCGGGGCAAGCCGTCATCACCACCGGAGGCGACCTGCCTGCACGGTTTGTGGTGCATACCGTCGGCCCAGTGTGGCGGGGCGGTCAGCATGGCGAAGCCGATCTGCTGCGCGATTGTTACCTCAACTCGCTCGCACTGGCACTGGAACACGGGGCAAAAACGGTGGTGTTTCCCAACATCAGTACTGGCATATATGGCTACCCGAAGGCAGAAGCCTGCGACGTGGCGGTGGCAGCGGTGCGGAAATTTTGCCAAAAAAACGATGCCCCAGAGGTGGTTCGGTTCATCTGTTTCGACACAGAAAATTTGGCTTTGTACCGCCAAGCCCTCGAAATGGGCTGAATTGCTACTTTTGCCGCACCCTGTACTCCCACCACATAAATATCTCGCAAAGGCGCAAGGCGCAAAGATTCATGGTCAGGGCTTTGCGACAAGATCAACTCACCTAAAAACATGACATTGCTCAACGGAAAAATAGCCCTCATCACTGGTGGCTCGCGCGGCATCGGCGAAGCGCTGGTACGCAAATTTGTGGAACACGGCGCACAGGTCGCCTTCACCTACGTCTCCGCTGGCTCGGCAGCCCGCGCCGAGGCACTGGCCGCTGAGTTGGGCGGCCAAGCCAAAGCCTACCAGAGCGACGCGGGTGACTACACTCAGGCCGAAACGCTTGTCGGCCAGGTGGTTAAGGACTTCGGTAAGTTGGACATCCTCATCAACAATGCGGGCATCACGCGCGATACGCTCCTGCTCCGCATGACCGAACAGCAGTGGGACGAGGTGATGCAGACCAACCTCAAATCGGTGTTCAACCTCACCAAGCACTGCCTGAAACCCATGATCCGCACGGGCGGCAGCATCATCAACATGAGTTCGGTGGTGGGCGTGTTCGGGCAGGCCGGGCAGGCCAACTACGCGGCCTCGAAGGCAGGCATCATCGGTTTTTCCAAGTCCATCGCCAAGGAATACGGCTCGCGCGGCATCCGCTGCAACGCGGTGGCACCGGGTTTCATCGCCACCGAAATGACCGATGCACTGGATGAAAAAACGAAGGAAAACTACCTCGCCAGCATTCCGCTCAAGCGGCTCGGCTCTGGCGATGATGTGGCGAACACCTGTATTTTTCTGGCTTCCGACATGGGCGCGTACCTCACCGGGCAGGTGCTGTCTGTGTGTGGCGGGTTGAACGTTTGAACGACTGTTGGCCCTTAGCCGTTGGCTGTTAGCCAATGACTGCCAATAGCCAACAGCAAAAAGCAAAAAGTATGAAACCCTACATCATCGGCATTTGCGGCGGCAGCGGCAGCGGCAAGACGAGTTTCATCAGGCGGCTCCGCGAGCGGTTCGACGAGTCGGACTTGTGCATCGTGTCGCAGGACGACTACTACCTGCCCATGCAAGAGCAGGAAAAAGACCCCGAAGGGATCGAGAATTTTGACCTGCCCAAGTCCATCGACAAGAAAGCACTGCGGGCTGATCTGGAGCGGCTGATGTCAGGCGAGACCCTGACCCGCTTGGAGTACGTGTTCAACGACGACGACGCGGAGCGCAAAACCATCGTCATCCGGCCTGCTCCGGTGATCGTGGTGGAAGGGCTGTTCGTTTTTCACTACAAAAAAGTCGCCTCGCTCTTCGACCTCAAGGTTTTCATCAGCTCGAAAGAAAACCTCAAGATCATCCGCCGCATCCTGCGCGACTTGGCGGAACGCAATACCACGTTGGAGGACGTGCTCTACCGCTACGAGCACCATGTGCTGCCCGCTTACGAGCGGTTCATCGGCCCGTACCGCGAGTCGGCTGATTTGGTGGTGAACAACAACCAAAACTTCGAGCAGGGGCTGGACGTGGTGGAGGGCTTTATCAGAAACAAACTGGTTACACACCATGCTACTCGCTGACTTCTCTTCTCTTCTGGTTCCGGCAGTCATCATGTCGGCTTTCGCCGCGCTCGCTGTCGGGGTGTTTTACCTACGGAAACGCTGGCGTGCGCGGCAAACCGCCGAGCGGGCGCAACTGGCGCAGGAACTGAACCTCGCTTTTTTTGAAAAAGATGGATTCGGCTTGCTCCAGCAGTTGAAAAACTTCGACCTGTTCAGCCGCGAGCGACGGTGGATGGGGCGCAATGGCAAGATTACCAACGTAATGCGCGGCAAAGTTGGCTATACCGATGTGTACTTGTTCGATTACGCCTATGTCGTTTCCACCGGAAAATCCAGCCACACCGTGCGCCAGACCGTTTTTTTTGCTGACGATAAAAACTGGTTTTTACCCAATTTCCGGCTGAAGCCGGAAACCTGATGGCACAAGGTGCTGGGCAAAATCGGCACCCACCGCGACATCGGCTTTTCTGAAAATCCGGATTTTTCCGATAAATTCTGGGTCACCGGTGAGTTTGAGCAACTCACCCGCCAGACCTTCGGCCCTGAGGTGCAAGCCTTCTTGGCCGAGCGCCCGCCTGTACACATGGAGGGCAGCAACTACTATTTTTTGGCCTACAAACCGGGCCAAATGCTCCATGCTGCCGAAGCCCGTACATTTTTTGAGCATTGCTGCGCACTGGTGGAGTTGATGAAAAAGGATGGAGGACAGGAGGAATTGCTGCAATTGGTAGAGTTGAAAAAAGAGGCGGTAGCGGTGCCGGAGGCGGAGGTATTGAAAAAAGGCTGAGAAAAATTGCCCCCCACCCAACCTGCCAATCATGTGCTGCGTGTTCCTCAAAAAATACGTTTCACATGAACAATCGCAACTACTTTCTTGCCCTCGCCGTGTTCCTCATGGCTGCTGCGCCATTGAGCGCGCAACAGTTTTTCTTCTCGCCCGAACGGCCCGGCTCCTGCGCCGCCACCGACGGCATCATCACCATCGTGTCCACTCGCGGGGTGCCGCCCTTCACCTACCAGTGGAGCAACGGCGCTACCGGGGTGAGCGCCAAAAACCTCCCCAAAGGCACCTACTCTGCCACGCTCACCGATGCTGGTGGTGCTACGGTGACGCACACCCACATCCTGAATACCGAAGAGTTTGACCTGTATTTGGCAGCGTCGAGGCCCAGCAGCTTCTGCAACCCCAACTCTGGTGCGCTCTCGGTGGACCCTGTAGCGGGTACTGCGCCTTTTACCTACACCTGGAGCAATGGCCAGACGGGTGCCACGGCTTTTGGGCTGACCACTGGTACCTATTCCCTCACGGTAGTAGATGCCAACGGCTGCTCGGCTCAAGGCGAGTACCAAGTAGGGACACCGCCTGGCCCGTACTATCCACAGGCCCAAATTGCTACAACGAATGAACCCGATTGTGTGAACTTGACCAGCGGCGAACTGGGGGCCTATTTGACGTACAGCAATTACTTCCCATATACCTACGCTTGGAACACGGGCGCAACCAGCGAAACGCTCACCGCGCTCTCTGCTGGCACCTACACCGTGACCATCACTGATGCACTGGGCTGCACTGCCTCCACCAGCACAACGCTGCTCAAAAAATTGACCCTGACCGGGAGCGTTATTTGCACGGGTGGCAACAGCGGCACAGCCAGTGCCGTGCTGGCAAATGCCACACTCCCAGTGGCTTATGTTTGGAGTAACGGACAAATCGGCCCCAGCCTCAGCAACCTGCCCGGCGGTTTTTACCTCGTGACGGCTACCGATGTCAATGGCTGCAATTCTACTGGCGGAGTGTCGGTAAAAGCTCCGAGTGTCGGCATCTACGACAGTACGCCCAAGTGCTACACCGGCAACAAAGGGGCGGCTTCTTGTTGGGTAAACAACGATCAGGCGGTCACTTATTTGTGGGACAACGGCGTGACCGATCCTTGGACCAACACCCTCAGCCCAGGGCTTCACACCGTCACCGTCACGACCGCGCTCGGATGTACGGTCACGGGCAACATCAACATCCCGCCACCGCAAGCGGCACCCTTCACTTTTTCCTACACCACCACGCCTGCTGACTGTGCCAACGGCACTCAGGGTGCACTGAATGTGAGCGTAAGCGGCGGCATCTCGCCTTACACGTTTTACGCCTACGGGCCTGACGGGTTTTTCTCAAACAACCCCGCCAGTTTGCAGAACATTCAGGCTGGCACATACAGCCTCACAGCTTACACCATCGGCGTGTCGTGCTATGGCCAAGAAATCGTGAGCGTAGCGGATGCTGGAGGTTTTGAACCGACCCTGGCCGTGCAGCAACTTGATTGTATTACAGGCTACGGATCGGCTGAAGTGCTGGGCGTGACCAGCCCCAATGTGCAGTATCAGTGGAGCAATGGAGCCAGTACAGCCGCCGTTTTCAACCTCATAGAGGGCAACTACAAAGTGACGGTGAGTGCTGGCAACAACTGCACGGACTACTTCGAGTTCAATTTGTTTAGTGAAAAAGATAGCCTCCAACAGGGTTCCAACTGCACCGGATTGGCAACCGGTAAGTTGATCAATGACCTAGGCATAACCGGCTGCACGGGTGCTACAGGCATCCCATACCAATTGATTGAGGCACAGCCTTCGGGTGCTTTGAATTTTACGGACGAAAATGGGGTGTACCAAGTTGCTCTCCCCAACGGCACGTTCGACATCGCACCAGCCAGCTACGACCCTGCCGATATCGCTTGCCCGACAGGTGGCAAATACACCGTGAACTCTGTGCAGGGCGTGACCACATCGGGTCTTGATTTTCACTTCTACAACAGCAACCCGGTTGACCACCGCATCACACAAAAAAACCTCCGCACGGCCCAACCCGGGTACCCATACTCGGTGCGATTCGAGGTGTGCAACGATGGCGGCACAGCCACTGCGGGTACTGTGAATTTGGAGTACGGCAACTTTTTAGGCAGCGTCGCTGCGGTATCGTTTGCACAGCACCCTGGCGCGTTATCTTTTGTGAATGAATCAGTTGGAGCGCCCAACAACACGGCGCAGTTCAGTTTTCCCGGTATCGCACCCGGTACCTGCGAGTTGTTTCAAGTGGACTTTGTGACACCGACTACCACGCCTGTGAATACCGCGTTCATCAGCACGGCCAAAGTCAGCCCGCCCAACGGCGACCCGACTCCCGACAACAACTTGGCGGCGATGTACAACACGGTGGTGGGTTCATTCGACCCCAACAGCGTGCTGTCCTACCCCGCTCGCAACGGCAACCCGAAGGACGGCGGCGACATTTACCGCCTCAGCGACAAGACGATCCAGTACCAGATTTTCTTCCAAAACACGGGCAACGCACCGGCCGATCTGGTGATCGTGCGCGACCGCTTGGATGCGCACTTGGATGCCTCCACGATCCGCAACGTGTCGGCTTCGCACAACATGAAGGTGACGATGGAGGACGACAACAAGGTGTTGGTGTTCAAATTTGCCAACATTGACCTGCCTGATTCTACCAGCAACTACGCGGGCAGTATCGGCTCTATCCGGTACACGGTGGATCTGAAACCCGGCATCGCGGTGGGTGATCTCGTTGAAAAACAGGCCGATATATACTTCGACTTCAACGCCCCGGTGATCACGAACAACAATGTGCTGAAAGTGGTAGCCACCAGTTCGACGGGCCAAACTCCAGCCACTGAATCGCTGGCAGTTTCCCCCAACCCCGCTGATGCGCAGTTCCGTTTTTACAGCCGCGAAGCGGCGGAGTTGCGCATTTTCAACACGGTGGGCGATTTGTTGTCCGTCCAAAAAGTAGGGACTGGCCTCCAGCAGATCAGCACTGCCCAACTGCCCAACGGCGTGTACTTCGTGCGCTTAGACACGAACGGCACGGTGCAGAGCGGTAAGGTGGTGGTGAGCCACTGAGACTGAGGATAAAGGTTCCACACCTGTGTTGGAAAAACCAAGAGCAACTTGTCATGCACAGCAAAGCATGAAAAGTTGCTCTTGGTTTTTGTGCTTAAAAACTCATGTTACGCACGGCTAAGGAATGAGCGATGCAGGTTTTTATAAGTATTACGACACAAATGTCTCGCAAAGGCGAAGAGGCGCAAAGTTGTGATACTGAATACTTTGAGCCTCTGCGCCTTTGCGAAATAACCTAAACTAATTTTAGCGAGCCACTGAGTGACAAAATAGAATTAGGGTAAAAACTTACCCCTTCTTCGCGATCTCCAAAAACATCTCATTGGTCTTCTTGCCCCAATTCGGGTGAATCGAAGAAGTCGGCTTAAAGGTCTCGAACTTGGCTGCTGCCGTTTCAATCAGTTTTTTGCCTTTTTCCTTGTCTCCGCCCCATTGCGCTGGGGTGAAGTAAGCAGTGATGCCTTCCTGCATGTACACACGCGGGTTTCCGGCATCTAGCGACTTGGCTTTTTCGAGTTGCATACTGGCCAGAGGGCCGTACTTCATGCCGTTCACCATCGGGTTGAGGCGAATGTACAAGCCTGATACCATGCTTTTTAGGACATAAATTTCCGAGTTATTCGGGTTGAGCGAGTCGGCTTTGGTGATGTACTCATCGGCCTTTTTGACCAGTGCCTCGTTCTTGCTGGGATCTTTGCCCATGTTAAAAATCATGGTCTGGCTGAACGCCACGAAGTAGGCCGCCAGCCACTCTTTCGGCTCCTTTTGCGCGATGCGCTCGAAGTTGTTGGAGGCCGTCTGCCACTGCTCAGCGGTTTTCAAGGTGTCCATGCCGGAGAGGGCTTTCTCCATGGCTTTTACGAATTTTTCGTTGGGGGTGGTTTGGGCCTGCGCCGCGAAGGCGAAGAGGCAGAGGGCGAAGATGAAAAGTAACTTTTGCATAGTTGTGGATGGGTGGATGGTTGTGGATGTGGTGATTTGTAGGCAGCGGCTTGGGCCGCGATTAAAAAGTATAGCCCAAGCTAATGCTGGGCAGGAAAATCAATTTCGCTCGGCCAGTGCCGTAGTTTGCATAGGCATAGTAGTGGTCTGTTGACTTAGGAAAAGGCAACTTGGCCTGTTCAAACTCAATACCTGTTGGCAGAGCAATATTCACCAAAAACTTTCCCAAACGAGGCTGTAGGCCTAGCCGAGCAAGCGTTTTGAAGGTCCGGCTGGGATAATTGACGTACATACCTTTCCCTATAGAAAGATCAGCATACCAGTCTTTGTACTTCCGCCTACCGAGCCGAATTTCAGGGCCGAGGTAGAACGGAATTTTTTTCCCGAAAAACCGCCAATTCCAAAAACGCTCGCCGTATAGCCCGATGTCGAAACTGCCCTTCTGCAACTCAAACACGTTTCCGCTCTCCAATCTGCCTACGAGCAGGCAGTGATACTGAATACCCAAATGCCAACTGGTTTTCAGCGCCATGTTCGCTCCGAATAGCAGGGAGCGCATTTCCGAAAAACTGTACTGGTTTTGCAGCCCGAGCAACAAAGTCAATCTCGGTGGCAGCCGCTTGGCGACGGCGAGCGTGTCGATTTGTGCCGCGAGTAGGCACGGCAACCATAAAAAGCAAATTGCGGGCAGGAGAATCTTGTGAGCCATAAGTGTGAAACTGGTTGGTAATGAGTGTAATATCCATCTATGGCACTCAATTCCTGTAAATATTTGTCTCCTCACTGGTTGTCCAGTACCTCCTGCCGCCTGTCCGTCCCCCAACTCACAAATGCCCCCACGAACAAAAACCTTGGGGCTGCTGGGGTGATGGCCGTCCGCATGGCTCCGTCGGGCGAGTAGCGGTAGCCGAACACCTGCTCTTGGTTCAGCACGTTGGTGATGCCCAGCACGAACACTGCGAAGGCCTTGTGGATACTCGTCAGGTACGAGGCATTGACACTCAGGTTGTTGTACGCTGGTGTTCGGCCAGTCAGAAACTCGCTGATCGGAAGATTCGGATTGTAGTAAGGCCGTCCGGTGGCGTAGTTGTACGTGAAGCCCATGCTGGTGCGGAGTTTGGGGAAATACTTTTTCATCACCAAAGTCGCCACATGGTTGGCCGCAAAAGTGGGCTGCACCTCAGTCGGGTACCACTGAAAACGTCGCTTCGTATCGAGCCACGAATACGACACCCAGTAGTCCACGCCCGGCAACGTCCGCTTGTCGCGGTAAAACAATTCCAGCCCCTGCGCGTAGCCCGTGCCGTCGTTGCCGAGCCGCTCGCGCGTCGTCACGAGGTCGAGGTATTTTTTGTAAAAACCCTCCACGCGGAACGTGCGATCTTTCTTGATGTACTGATAGTTCAGGATGTAGTGCTCAGCGCGTTGGAATCCGGGTATGCTCCCCGCGAACTGGCTCCGCCAGCGCAGAAGGCTGTCGCCTTTTTGGTAAAAATGCCCCCATGCGAACGACACTTGGTCGCCATCGCCGATCTTGTAAGCCAGCGACACCCGCGGTGCGAGGTTGGCTTGATCCAGTAAAGCCGAATGTTCGCCCCGCAAACCCACCCGCGCCACCAAGCGAGTCGTCACATACAGGTCAGTCTCCGTAAAAATCGCTTCGTAGTCATCGCGGACATTGCTGCTGCCAAACCGCTGATTATCAAACTCATCAGTGGAGTGCTGGACCTCTGCGCCGAAGCGCAGCGAAGTCAGGCGGCCAAAAAACCGCGTGGCCACTGCCCGCACCTGTGCCAGCGAGTTGCGCAGCGCGAATGTATCGGGATTCAGGAAACCTGCACTGTACGAAGTCTCGATATTGTTCCAATCGCGGGAGTACGAAGTGCCGAGATTCAGTTTCCACTGCTCGCCGAGGAAGCCCGCCCAACTCAGGTTGGTGTACAAGTTTTTGTTCTTGACATCGAAACCAAACGTGCGGTTGTCAGGCGATTTTGTCTCGAATCCCACACGCCCGCTGTTGTAGTATCCGTAGAATTTCAGGAGGCCCGTCTTGCCGGTTTTTTGGCGAAAAAAGCCTTCGGTGCCGATGAATTCGGGCTTGTGGGTGAAGTTTGGTTTTTGTTTCACCAAAGAAAAATACGGCCCGAGGTTGGTGTAATTGATGTTGCCACCGATGGCGCGGCCCTTGTCTTTCCAGAGTTTTTGCTGCCCAAAGCCCAAGCCCACGCACGATACCGCAAGGGTGCCTGCCGAGCGGTCGGGCAAATCCTGTGTATCCAAAATCAGGGCCGACGACATGCCCTGGCCGTACTGTGCCGAGTAGCCGCCCGTGCTGAACACCGTGCCTTTGAACAGGAATGGATTGAAGCGCCCCCGCGCCGCGAAGTCGGGCGTGCTGGCGGTGAACGGGCTGCGTACCAGCATGCCGTCAATGAAGGTTTGCGCCTCAGTACCCGTGCCGCCGCGCACAAAGAGGCCCTCCTGTTCACCAGTGGAAACCTGTGCGCCGGGCAAGGTTTTCAACGCCCCGTAGGTGTCGCCCCCGGCAGAGGCGGTAGTCACAATATCAAGCGGTTTCAGCACCGTCACTTTGCGCTCATCGCTGGCCTCAAACGAACCTGCGGAGATGACCACAACTTTGAGTTCGTTGTAACTTTCGCGCATCACTGGATTGAACTCGAACACTCCTCCCGTAAGCGTAACCTTTTGGCTGACAGAGTCGTAGCCTAAGTAAGTGACTTGCAGCACCTGTGCGCCAGTCTCTTCGGTGTCGAACTGAAATTTGCCCTCGGCATCGGCAGTGGCACCATCGTAGGTGTCGCGGAGGTACACGTTGGCACCGGTGAGCGGCTCCTTCGACTTGTCGAGAATGCGGCCCCGAATGGTCGTTTTTTGAGCAAAAAGAGAGAGGGTGGAGAGGAAAAAAAGGAGCAGGAAGAATTGTTTTTGCATACTTGCAGTTGGTAAAGTCAGGGGCAAATATCCAACTTGGTTTACAAAATAAACCAAACACTTCGATAAACTTTGCCTAACTGGCGATAGACAGGGGAAATTCAATTGATGAAATAAATTGACCGAGAGCAAGGGAAGGCCTTCGCGCAGACAAGGGTTGAGTGGCGCAGGATCGAGGTAGATTCCTGTCCGTACGGTGTTTAAAGCACCGAATTCAGTTCGTTCCAGCGTTGCTTGTGTTCAAATTTGAGCGAGGAGTCTTGTTCCAAAAGGTCAACGTAGCACTCCACAAAGTCAGCGGGGTCTGAGAGCAAGCGGAGGTAGTAAGCCAGTGTTTTCAGCAAGCCGTTGGGGATGACCTGACAGCCATGCAGGTTTTTAATCCGCTCTATTTCAGCCTCAATTTTGATTTTTTCAGCTGGTTCGATATGTTCGTTAGTGGATAGCAAGTAATAACGCTGTACGCGGGTTTTGCTAAATTTTTCATGCGCATCTCTCACCAACTGCGCCGAAACGGAGATACCATGCTTCACCTCCACTGCTTCAAATGGCTTGCCGCTTGCATCCGTCACCTCAATGTCACCGATTCGCCCGCTCCTTTTGTCAGAAGAAGTATGGTTTTCGATAGGAGCCAAAGTCATGCCGTCGAATCGTTTTGTTTCTTTTACAAGGCACTGATAAACAGCATATAAAGCAAGCGCAGGCAACCGAGCGGCACCCTCAGCATTGTATTTGGAAGAAAAATGCCTTCCCAATAAATCAACAATAGCACGGATGGGCAGGTGGATAGGCTTTGCCAAATCTATGGCTTGGCTATCCCGTTGTAGGATTAAACCTCGAAGCATGTGCCGAAGCATTTGCTCGCCGTTTCCTCCTACTTGTACAAAATTTAGTGTATTAAGAAATGATTTTTTGAGCGACGGAGGGTTGATGGCACCAGTGTATTGAAAATCGTAAGGTACTTTTTGCTCCAAAGAGCGTGTCAGCCAACCGCTTTCTGACATAGCGGGGAAGCGTACGCTTTTCAGGAATGGGGTTACAAAACTATAGTCAAAAGTCCGGCCGGAATAACCACCTTTGATACCAGTTTGGTGGTTGCGGATGTCTTGCTCTGGGTGTAGGATTTTGTAAACAAGGCTCGTTAGCACGACAGTTAGCACCCCCTTAGCTGATTCTGCATTTCGCAAAATTTCATCCAAGTCGGCTTTCACTTCGTCAGGCAGGTCGTCAGCAACATTCGACTGACTGCCAACGAGTTCTGCCATCTCAATGTATAAGGCTTGCAGGTATTCACTGACTTGAGGTTTCATAGCAACTGCTGTTTAATTTGTTCTCCAATAGCCTGAATCATAGGTATACACACCGAGTTGCCTACCTGACGGTACAGTTCTGATTTGCTGTAAATGAACCTGAACTGCTCTGGGAAGCCCATGATTCGGTAGCACTCTCGAATGGTCAATTTACGCACCGCGCCTTCGTGCCAAATCCAGAAACGCCCCGAAGACTCTTGCGAAGGCAGGGCTGGATGCGTGCCTTCACTCGAATAAATCCGATTGGGTTGCTTATGTACCCTCGAAAGGTGTTCCGTACCGGGCCGAACGCCCGCCTTGCGTATTTTTTTGTTGCGGTAGCCCGCAAACACCAGCCCTGATTCTTGCTGGCGCAGGTCTTCGAGCAAGGTGTAGGGCTCGTCTAAAAATTCAAATTCTCCATCGCTCTCCAAAAAATCGCGGAGGACTGGCTTCGGCTGCTTTTGAATTTTGTCAAAATCAAACACTTTCTCCTTGTGGCACACCAAGATGATGCGCTCTCGGTTTTGCGGAACCCCGTAGTCAGAGGCGTTCAGCAGCTTTTTGCTCACCTGGTAGCCCAATTCTTCCAAATGCTTGACGATAGTAGCAAGCGTCCTTTTTTTGTCGTGATAAACTAAATGTTTCACATTTTCTAAAAGCACTACCTTCGGCTGACGCAGCTCGATGAGTTTGAAAACGTAATAAATCAGCGTTCCCCGAGTGTCCTCAAATCCTTTCATCTTGCCAGAAATACTGAACGGCTGGCAGGGGAAGCCGGCACACAGCACATCGTGTGGCGGTATTTTCTCTAAGTCAAACTTCGTGATATCACCAAAGGGTACCTCGCCAAAATTGAGTTCGTAGGATTTTTGCGCGTGTACATTGTACTCCGATGAAAAAATACACTTGCCTCCTAAACTTTGCAAAGCAATGCGAAAGCCGCCGATTCCAGCAAATAAGTCAATAAAATTGAAGTCTGGCTGCTCAGACGGGGGAAACGGAATATCCCATTTCAAGGGAAGCAAGCCCTGCATCCCATGGTCGTTTACCGTCGTCACCGATTGCTGCGAAGATTTATAGTAGGCCTCCGCACTCGGCTGAAAGAATTGGGAAACACCGTTTTTTGAATTCTGCAAGTAGTGCGTCAAAAAAGCCAGTCCCTCGCTCTCGGCGGGCAGGTTTTCTATGCCCAAATCTTTACGCAAGTCGGAGTACCTTAGCATCTGCTCATTTTTTTTAAAACAATTTATCTGGCAAAGGTAATTTTTTCTCTTCCAACTTGCCAACCCGCTCCGTCGAAATGCTTTGCTTACGCCAGAACAAAATACATGACTTGCCAGCCCTCCTTTTCAATCTCGTAGGTTTCCAAAACCTACGGTATGTACACAAGTTCATTGACATTGTTGAAGTAAGATTTAATGTTGCGGATATCTAAGGATGGCGTGGAACATTTGGAGGCCTATTT
>JAYSUY010000542.1:0-4394 GCA_043718855.1 Saprospiraceae bacterium
TTGGGAGAGGGGTCGGGGGTGAGGCCTTCGACCTCGCCTTCGCCGTAGCCGCCCGGATGCGCCACACCTACGGCAACGATGCCGACAAACTTGCCCTCGCCGCCAACCTCCGCCCCGCGCTCAACGCCGCCGTGCTCAACCTCCGAAGGATGTATGCCGCCGACAACAGCCCGGCCACCCTGCTTCGCCTCTTCCAACTGCTCGAACAAAACCGCGCCACCGCCCTCAGCGACGCGCTCCGGCAGCAGCGCGGCCTCGCGCTCGCGGGCATACCCGACAGCCTGCTCGCCCGCGAGGAAAGCCTGCGCCGTGAGGATGCCGCATTGGCCAACGATTTGAAAAAGAAAGAGTTGGAGCGGGACACAGCAACAGTGGCCCGCTTGCAGCCCGTAGCCTTTCGGGCCAGCATGGCCTACGCCGAGTTGCTGGCCCGCTTGCAAAACCAGTACCCGCAGTTCCGGCAGTACACCCAAGCCGACCAGCCCGCCGCTGTCACCGACATCGCCAAAGTCCTGCCCGACACCGCCGCCCTGCTCTCTTGGCACGACGCGGGCGACCGCTACCTCTGCGCCGTGCTACAACGCGGCCAACTCAGGCTCCACGAAGTGCTGCGCGACACCGCTTTGGACCACACGCTGACCCGCTTCGTGGCCCTGCTCTCCGACAAAAACGCTCAGGAGCGCGACCCCGCCGCCTACTTCCGCGCCGCCCATTTTTTGGGGCAAAAACTGCTGCCGCCAGAGTTGCTTGCTGGGGCTAAGTCGCTGATTGTCATCCCCGACGGGCTGCTGTGCCGCCTGCCGTTCGAGGCCCTGCTTACGCAAGCCTACGCGGGCACATATAGCAACGCGCCCTACCTGCTGCGCTCGCACACAGTGCAGTACGCCTGGTCTGGCACCTTGCTCACTCAGCCCGCGCTGGCCGCCGATGCCGCCAGTGGGATGCTGCAACTCGCGCCCTTCGCCACTTCGGCCCGTGACGGGCTGGCCCTGCTGCCCAACAGCCTACGCGATAAACCAGACGGCATCTCTGCCGATGTGCTGCAAGGCACTGATGCCACGACCAGCGTTTTTCTGAAAAAAGCCCCTGCCTACGCAGCCCTGCACCTGAGCACGCACGCCAGTGCGGGCGGGCGGGCGGTGCCGGGCATCGAGTTCGCCGACCGCACGCTCGCGGTGCCGGAGATTTACGCCCAGCGGCTCCACGCCTCGCTCGTGTCGCTCAGCGCCTGCGAGACGGCAGCCGGGCCGTTTGCCCAAAGTGAGGGGGTGCTGAGCCTCGCCCGTGCCTTCGCCTACGCGGGCGCGCAGAGCCTCGTGGCGAGCCACTGGCCGGTGAACGAACGATCCACAGCCGACTTGTTTTCAGTATTTTATGAAAATTTGAAGCGCGGACTGCCCAAAGCCGAATCGCTGCGGCAGGCCAAACTCCGTTACCTCGCTTCGGCAGAGATGGACGCTCGGAAGGTACCGTTTCAGTGGGCGGCATTTACCCTGACGGGCATGGATGGGCAGGTGGAGATGGAGCGTGGCGGGCGGTGGTGGCTGTGGGGATTGCTGTGTTTGGGGCTTGGGGCTGTGGTGGTGGTGTGGTCTTTTTACACAAATAGGACTTTTTCAAAACCCCGAAGGGGTTGAACATGAATAGCCCCGGATGCATCCGGGGTTCTATGAATGAGTGCGAAAGCAACCCTGAAAGGGTTGAACTTAGATTGTTTTGCACCTAAAATCTTCACGTTCAACCCCTTCAGGGTTGTACTAAACCTACAACAAATTCTCCCGGATTGCATCCGGGGCTATTCACGTTCAACCCTTTCAGGGTTGTACTAAACCTACAACAAATTCTCCCGGATTGCATCCGGGGCTATTCACGTTCAACCCCTTCGGGGTTTTGCAAAAGTCGTAACAAAAAAAGGCAGCCCCACAAAAGTCGTAGGGCCGCCGAAGTAGAAAGTTTTAGGTCAGAGGGCAGGGGCCATCGCAAGGTTTAGTAGCAGGTAGGACCTACGCCAAGTGTGCAATCGCTGTACACCTTGAAATCTTGGGATTGATTAGCGTTCAGGGTGATGAGTTGTGTGGGGGTGGCGCTGGTCTTGATCTTGAAGGTACAGGGAGTTGAATTCGGGTTGAAAACCCTGATTTTGACCGGCTGGGTAAAAATGTACTGGGCGTAGGTCACGGCTTCGATTCCCGTCAGGGTGCCGCCGGAGCAAGCCGTACAGGTGTAAGCGTTGGTCAGGGTGCCACACACTTTCAGGGTGCATTGTGCGCTGATCCAGAGGGTACAAGCGGCTGCACGGTCGGAGGTGAGGGCATCGGCCAGGAAGTCGTCTGAATCAACAACAAACTCAGTAGCAGGGGCTTGCACAACGGGTTCTTCTTTTGTGCAAAATGTGAGGAGCGCTGCGAAGGAGACGAGGAGGACGATCGGAAGAAGGATTTTGAATCGCATAAGATTGAAAAAATTTAAGGTGAAGAAATGATTGTTTCCAACTTTCAGCCTCAAATGTCAACGGTCTGATTTTCCTAAACCGATACAGTTTTCTCTATCCCTTCCGGGTGTTTTTTGAATAGATTTAGGGCCTTTTTGGTTAAAAAAAGGCTAAAAACACCTCCTGTGTTTTGGGCGCAAGCCCAAATCTTGGTACAGAAATGGGTGGTCAATTCCACAATTCAGCGCAGTTTTCCTGATTTTTCGAGTAGCCATTCACGCTCAGCGGTGTGTGGTTTGGCTTGCACCCGTTGCAGCAAGCGATGCGAGCGGTTGCGGTCGCCGGGCTTTGAGTTGATCATTTGGATGAGCAGGTTGACAAAATCGCCGTTGGGCCGCCGAATGGAGGGTGGCATAAATTTCTGGGAGGCACGGGTGATAAAAATCTTGAAGGCACCTGCCTTGTAGGGAAGCAGTTCGGATTTGAGTTCAAACAGTATCTTCAGTTCTAAGCGGCGGGCCACCAAGGTATAGTTGAGGTATTCAAATGTGGGGGCGATCAAATCGAGCGCATCTTCATGCTGCCCGATAGCAAATCGGTGTTGCGCTAAATTGAGTTTGTACAGGTCATGGCTGTCGTTGTCGCCGATGACGCGGCCTTTGTGCGATTCGATGAATGCCTGTGCCCAATCGAATTCGTGCGCCCGAATGGCCCCAGTGGCGACGCTGATGTATGCGCTTGCCGATATTTTATCCCCTTCGTAGTACAGGTAGCCACGCTCCAAATTGTCGCGCTGCAACTGGTGGTAGATGGGCAGCAGTTCGTCTGCGCCAGCATTGATGAGTATGGTGCAGAAGTTGCGCAGGTAGGTGTAGAACTGTTGCAACATTTCGGGCAGGATGCTCCGCTCGTGGGTGTGTAGCAGGTGCGACAATGCTCTGAATGCTTCTACCGAGATCGTTTCTTGTTGCAGCAGTTGGAATATCCGGTACGAAATGAGCAGGATCGGCGATTCATGGAGGCTGCTTTCTGGCATGTGCAGGCTTTGAACAGCCGAACGCATTGGCTCGGAGGTTTCGAGGTTGGTCACTTTCCGTTGCAGCAGGAAGAGATTGAGCAGCTCGAGCCGGGTGAGGTGGTAGTAGATGTCGAGCGATTGCAGCACTTGGGGTACGTTCAAGTCTCCTTTCAGCCGGTTGTGGTTGGTTTCGTGCTGGTGCACCGCAAATTCAATGCGGAACTGATCACTGAAGTATTCGGTGTTTTTGGCAACCTGTTTCGTGTGCGTTTTTTGCAATTTGAGCAGCGTTTGCTGATGCCAGTGGTGCAGGTTGCGCTCTTGCAGCACTGCCGTCCAGTCCAGTTGGTGGCGCGTCTGGTTGGCTTCCTGAAAGTAGGCGTGATGGAGCAAAAATGATTTCAGCAGCCTGCTGGCTTCCACCATCAGTTTTTCCAATTTTCCCTCCACAAGCGGCTTTTGGGGAAAAAGGAGGTGGTAAACCTGGTTTTTATCTAGTTTTTTAGGCGAAAAATCTGGTGCCGCTTGTAGCACTATACGAATGAGCGACAAGACGAGTGCGGTGTTTTTTTTGTGTTCCGGCCACATTCCGGTCGCCACAAAACGCTCAAAAGCAAGCCGCTCGGCGGGGAGCAAAGACTTGATCAGTTCAACAAAATAACTTCCTGCCATCGGTTAGTGAGAATAGGTCGCGGGAATGGGGGGGCAAAACTGTAACTAATTTTTAGGGCGCGGTATCGGAGTTTTGCTCGCAAATATTTTTAGGGACAAACACTTGCTTGATGTACGCTCACCTTGTAGCCCTTTGTTCGTATGCCTATCGACCAATCAAAATTCACCACCAAGGAAGAACTTGCCGCTGAACTCGGCATCAACCCAAAGACCCTGACCAGAAAGATCAAAGACTTTGGTCTGCCTGTTTCCCGCAAACGGCTCTCGCCAGCA
>JAYSUY010000543.1:0-12945 GCA_043718855.1 Saprospiraceae bacterium
GCAGAAATTGTGCTGCTCACGGTGTCCGCATCTCCACCCCATTTTTTTTGAAAGCCGCATGAATGGCGCGGGCAAAATCCAGTGCGTGCGGACCGTCGCCATGCAGGCAGAGCGTCTGGGATACCAAGCCCACCACCTTTCCGCTCAAACTAACAACCTGCTGTTGTTGAACCATTTGCAGTGCCTGCGCTACAGCCTGCTCCACGTTTTCCACCAATGCGCCTGGCTTCGTGCGGGGCGTGAGCGAGCCGTCGTCCTGATACGTGCGGTCGGCAAACACCTCGCTCGCCGTGCGCAGCCCCTGCGCGTGGCCCGCCTCGATCAGGGCGCTCCCGCTCAATCCGTACAGCAGCAAATTGGCCCCAGCGTGGCGGGTGGCACGGGCGATGGCATCGGCCAAGGGGCGGTCTTTGGCGGCTGCGTTGTAGAGTGCGCCGTGCGGTTTTACATGGTGCAGGGTGCCGCCTTCGGCTTGCACGATGGCTTGCAGCGCACCGATCTGGTAGAGCGTCATGGCGTACACCTCATCGGGCGACATCTGCAAAAAACGGCGCCCAAACCCTTGTAAATCAGGGTAGCCGGGGTGCGCCCCGATGGCGACGTGGTGCTTGAGCGCCAGCCGCACCGTGTCGCGCATCACCACCGGATCGCCGGCATGAAAGCCGCAAGCGATGTTGGCTGAAGTGACGTACTGCATCAGGCCGGAGTCGTTGCCCATCGGCCAAAGGCCGTAGCCTTCACCCATATCGCAGTTGATATCCATAGCGAGAAGTGAGGGGTGAGAAGTGAGATTTTCAGAACAAGTAAAACGTCTGCAAATACAGGCTGTGGCTGTTGAGTCCGTACTGGTAGGGGGCTGGGTTGAAATCGCGCGGGTCGTACATCCGACCGATGGAGCGGACATAGCGGAAGGTGAAGCCTAAATGCTGCGAAGCCATGAAATTGGCCCCGAGGAGAAAACTGATGTCGCTTTTTTTGAGCAGCGGCAAGGCCCCCCCGATGCCGAAGCCTTCTCCTCTGGACGTGTAGCCGATCAGCCGGGCATACGACAGCCCGATATTGAAATTGATGCGGTAAAAATTGTCCTTGTCGTCCTCGTATTCTACCAGCCAATCCTTGAAATGCCACTGCACGGGTATTTCTAAGTAGTTGATTGTGTGGGAGAAACGGAAAGGATCGAACTGGTCTTTGAGCAGCGTACTCTGGCAGCCCCGCTGGGCATACAGGAATTCAATGCTCACTTCTTCGCGGTCTTTGAGCCGCGTGATGCCGCGCAGCCCAGCCAGCAATCCGAGTTTGTTGTAGCCAGCAGAGCGGTCGCCGTTGATCTGCGAAGCCGAAAGGCCCGCGATGATGCCCGCTTTGAAGCGAGGCTGGGCGGAAATAGCAAGAGGCAAGAGGCAAGAGGCAAAAAGCAAAAAGCAAGTGGCAAAGAGCCAACGGCCAAAAGTAAATGGCAAAAAGGGAGCAGCAATGGTTGTATTGATTCGCATGGCAGTGTCAGATTGGTTGGTACTTTTGTGCGGCTGCGGCGAAGGTACAAAAACACCATTTGCGCCCACTGGCCCATTGAGCAAACCACCCTGAATACTGAGTAAAGCCCGTACATCATTGTGGCAAATCACCAACTCTAAGCCTAAAATCAGAAACCTTCCAACCCGGAATGCGCTACACACAAACGACTTTGAAAAAACTGGAGGATGTCTTCAGCGAACTGGACTACGCCGTGCGCTATGAAAAAGGCAGTTTCCAGAGCGGCTACTGCTTGGTGGAAAACCGCCGCATCGCGGTGGTGAACAAGTTTTTCGACACCGAAGCCCGCATCAACTGCTTGCTCGACATCCTCGCCCGACTGGAGGTGGACACTGAAAACCTGTCGGAAAAGTCGCTCGAACTCATCAAAAAAGCGAAGTCTGCTCAGGAGGAAGCATGAGCCGCTCCTCATTCACCGCTCCTCATTCATCATCCGCTCCGCCTCCTCCGGCGTGTTCACATTCGTCAGTGCAGCAGGGTCGGGCGCGGGCAGTATCAGCGCGTCAGCGTTGAGCAACACCTTGCGGGGGCAGGAGTAGCCTTGCGCCAAAAACGAGAGCAGCACGGCATAACTCTTTGGTTCCCAGATGGTGATGAGCGGCTCTGGCATCTGGTCGTGCGGGCTTTTAAAGGCCGTAGCGACGCGCCGGGGCTGCCGATTTTTCACTAAAAAATCCAGCGTAGCGGCATCCAGCAACGGCAGATCGCAGGCCACCACGAGCCACGCGCAGTTTGGGTTTTGGCGAAATGCCGACAGGATAGCGCCATACGGCCCCAGTTCGGAGAAGGTGTCGGGCAAGGTCGGGTAGGCGGTTTCGAGGTCGGCTTCTTGGCTTGTGCGGCAGGAGATGAAGACTTCGGAGCAGAGCGTGCGGAGCAGGTCGGCAGTGTATTCGCGCTGCGGTTTTCCATGCCAATCGATGCTGCCCTTGTCGCGGCCCATGCGCAGGCTGCGCCCGCCAGCCAGCACGAGGCCGTGCAGGGGCGGCACGTTGCGTAGCATTTTTTCTTCAAAAAAACGCAGGATGCCGCCCGTGTCATCGAGCCGGAGGCGAGGTGTGGCGGCTGGATCGGGCAGCGCATTTTCCACAAAATCAAACACTTGAGTCGCGTCATCGGCCAGCAGGATGAGTTGCACGTCGGTAAGTTGGGCCACCCGCTTGCGCAGCGAGTTTTCTTTCACTGGGTCGATGACCACCACCTGCGCTGCCGCTTCGTGGTGGTTGCCATTGGCGAGTATCAGGTCGGCTCTGTTGAGTAGAGAGCGAAACTGGTGGGTACCGAGGTGTGCGGCTACTTGCAGTTGGCGGCTGTGTATGGCATCGGTGTACTCGAAGGATGCGCCTGCTGCGAGCATTCCGGGGGGCGGAGTGTGTTCATCGGCTCCGGCGTGGTCGGCATCCAGATAGGCGCAGGGGTAAGCGTGGCTCAGCGCGGCGATGACCTGCCAAGCCAGCCGCTGGATGTTGCCGCAGTTGGTGCCGAGTATGGCCCATTCGTTGCGCCCGTAGCGGCCCAGCGCGGGGCGGGCGAGGCGAGTGTGTTTCGTGTGTCGCATAGTCGGGTTGAGGGTGTTGAGAAAAAAGCGTGCCGAGTCAACCAATCACCAATCCACCAATCACCTCCGTTGAAAATCTCGTTTGCCGCCGGTTTTTGCCATCAGTTGGGTTTCCAAAATCACGATGTCGTGGGAAAGCGCCTTACACATGTCGTACACGGTGAGCGCGGCGATGCTGGCCCCGACGAGGGCTTCCATTTCCACCCCGGTGCGGGCGTTTACGGTGGCCGTGCAATCGATCACAACGCGCTGATTTTCATCAAATTGGATGTTTATTTGGCAGTTGTCCAATCCCAGCGGGTGGCAGAGCGGGATGAGGTCGCCGGTTTTTTTGGCAGCCATGATGCCAGCCAAAATTGCGGTTTGAAACACGCTGCCTTTCGGGGAGCGGAGTTCGTCTCCGACGCTGAATTCGGCCAGCACGTTTTGCGGCAGCACGACGACGCTGCGGGCGGTAGCGCTGCGGAGGCTGGGCGGCTTGTGGCTGGTGTCCACCATCGTGGCGCGGTGGTCGGGGGTGAGGTGGGTGAAGTTGGACATTTTTTTCGGTGGAGGGTGGAGGGTAGTTTTTGGGACAAAATTAGCCGAAACAAGTTCAGTGGCGGGCGAAACTGGTGTTTTGCTGTACTGGGGGGCGTGCTGTCGGCCATCGGGCGAAACTGGTGTTTCGCTGTACTGATACTGGGGCGGCCATGATGTCGGCCATCGGGCGAAACTGGTGTTTCGCTGTACTTTTGCCACCATGCTGCTCGACAACCACAATCGCCCCCTCAACTACCTCCGCCTAGCGGTGACCGACCGCTGCAACCTGCGCTGCCACTACTGTATGCCGGAGCACGGCCTGAAGTGGCTCTCCCGCACTGAGTTGCTGAGTTACGAAGAGATGCTGCGCCTGTGCCGGGTGTTGGTGGGGTTGGGCATCCAAAAAATCCGCATCACGGGCGGCGAGCCGTTCGTCCGCAAGGATTTGATGAAATTCCTCACCGCGCTGTCGCGGCTCGACGGTTTGGAACAAATCAACCTCACCACCAACGGCGTAGCGACCGCGCCGCTCGTGCCGGAGTTGAAAAAACTGGGCATCAGCAGCGTCAACCTGAGCCTCGATACGCTCGACCGGGAGCGGTTTTTTCAGATCACACGCCGCGACGAACTGCCGAAGGTGCAGGATACGCTCGACGCGCTCCTGCACCACGATATTCCTGTGAAAATCAACGCCGTAGTCATGGACGGCCAAAACACAGGCGATCTCATCCCGCTGGCGCAGATGACCCTCGACCTGCCGGTGGACGTGCGCTTCATCGAAGAAATGCCCTTCAACGGCACCTCCAGCGGCAAGCCTATGGCGGTCAAGGGTGACCACGTCAATGCTTACCCCACTTGGGACCACCGCCGCATCCTCGATACGCTCCGTGCCGAGTGGCCGGGTCTGGAAAAAATGCCCGACCCGCCATTTTCTACCTCCATGAACTACCGGGTGCCGGGGCATCAGGGGAAAATCGGCATCATCGCCGCCTATTCGCGCACCTTTTGTGGCACTTGCAACCGCATCCGCGTCACGCCGCAGGGCGTTTTGAAAACTTGCCTCTACGATCATGGTGTGCTGCACCTCCGCGACTTGATGCGCGAGGGCCTGAGCGACACCGAACTGACTGACCACCTGCTGTTTGCCTTCAACCGCCGCCACAAAAACGGCTGGGAGGCGGAAGAAGCAAGGCGCGGGATACCGGTGGAGGAGTCTATGGCGACGATTGGAGGGTAGGGCGATTGATTCGATTGTGCCGATTGATTCGATTGATTCGATTTGCACGTTTACGAAACCTCTGAGGTTTTCGTAAACGTGTTCCTATTTTTGTAAAACCTTCACCCACAATGATCTCCGTCCAAGAAGCAGAACAAATCATCCTCTCCTGCCGCCGCGACTACGGCTCAGAGCAAGTGCCGTTCCAGTCGGCACAGGGCCGGGTACTGGCAGAAAATATCTCCACCGACCGAGATATGCCGCCCTACGACCGCGTGACGATGGACGGCATCGCCATCCGCTGGGCCGACTGGGCGGCGGGCTGCCGAACCTTCCAAATCGTAGCCACCCAAGCGGCTGGTGATGCGCCGCCAACTCATCTGGCCGCCAATGCTTGTATCGAAATCATGACCGGGGCAGCCCTCTCGCCAGCCGTCGACACGGTGGTGCCCTACGAGCGGCTGCACATCGCCGATGGCGCGGCGCGCCTGTCGGAGGAGCCACTTCGGCAGGGGCAAAACATCCACCAGCGAGGTACCGACCGGCAACAGGGCGAGGTGGTCGCATCGGCGGGCCGTGTGGTTGGCCCGACCGAGATCAGCATGGCCGCTTCGGTCGGGCTGTCGGAGTTATGGGTAAAAAAACTGCCCCGCTTGGTGGTGCTTTCCTCCGGAGATGAGTTGGTGGATGTGGCAGACACGCCGCTGCCTTACCAGATACGCCGCTCCAACAATTACGCCATCCAGGCCACGCTACGCCGCTACGGCATAGATGCCACGCTGCGTCATTTGCCTGATAATCTGGATGTTGTGACTCGTGAGATCATGCAATGCCAAGCCGAGTTCGATGTGCTGCTGCTGAGCGGCGGGGTCTCGATGGGCAAGTTTGACTACATCCCGCAGGCGTTGGAGGCCAGTGGCGTGGAGCGACATTTCCACAAAGTGCGGCAGCGACCCGGCAAGCCATTCTGGTTTGGCACCTTCGGCGAGCGGGGCGTGGTGTTCGCATTGCCCGGCAATCCAGTCTCCACTTTCATGTGCTTGCACCGCTATGTGCTGCCCTGGCTGGAAGCCTCGCTGGGGTTTCCACCCGCACCGCCGAGTTTTGCCGTTTTGGGAAAAACCGTGTACTTCGAGCCATCCTTGGCGTATTTTATTCAGGTAAAGTTGCGGCAAGACCCAGATGCCCGCTTGTGGGCCGATCCACTGGAAGGTGGTGGCTCTGGCGATCTTGCCAACCTGCTCAGCACGGATGCTTTTTTGGAGTTGCCGCACGAACACACAGCGTTTGCAGCGGGAGAAGTATTTCGGGTGCTGCGGTTTCGCGAGGAATTGGGTGGGTACCCCGCTGTAGGCTGAAAGTACAATATCGCTGGCTACTGAGACAACCCTAGTTGACTAATGCTCGTATTGTATTCTATCACTGCACTTTGAAGCACCACCCGTGGCTGCCGTTTTTGGAGATATATAGAGTGTTAACGGCTTTCAAGTATGGCGTTGCCAGATTTTATTTGGTGCGTTGATCGCAAGGACTTGATAATCAATTCTGAAATCGACTTTTTGTTATTTGAATGGCTTTTTTATCGCTGATGATTCCGAATCTCTTTCGTTAATGCGATTTAAACAGCAGATAGTTTTGTATCAAGGGATGTAACCGTTTGCGAAACTTCTCGTTATACTGTTGTCTTTGCAAGTGAGCGAGGGCATTAAGGCAAAAAAGGAAGATTGTTTTCATTTGGTTTTTGGATTCTCGTCGCCTCTCACGCAATGTGCGGGCGACTTTTTAGAGAAAGTTACTGTGTCGCAAAATTTTGTTCGGCGACTCGGTTCAGCATAGGAAAAGAAGGAAGATTGTTTTCATTTGGTTTTTTGGGGTTATCTGTCCCGCCCGTAAGGGCGGGCAGATTTTTTGAAAAAAAAGCCCGGTCGGTCGCACTAAGTCGCCCGCCGGTCAGCATAAAAGAAGAAGGAAGATTGTTTTCATTTGGTTTTTTGGGGTTAGCCGTCGACACGCAATGTGTCGGCGGCTTTTTTGTTTTAGGCCATTGAGGGCAGCGTCCTGGTGAAAATACCGAGCGACGGGTTTTTCGCAGCAGCGTCCCTCAACGTCTTGATCTTGCAGAATGGGCGGGAAAACTGGTCGTAGTGCTTGGGGTTTTTCGCTTGCGGGTTGATGGTTGTCTGCTTTTGCTTTGCCAACTGGATGTTCAGTTTGTACAGACAGTTGTTGGTGACAGAGGCACTTTTGTCGGCGTAAAACAGCGGCAGCAGCCAGCATTCCAATTCGTCCACTGCTATGGCAAAAAGAATTCTTTCGCGGCAGTTTTTCAGAAAGCCTTCTTCAAAAGAAGCCGCCATCAGGTTTTCTATCTTTTCAATCACTTGACTCACAAGGATTTCAGGCGGGAGTTTCAAATCCAACTCAAAAGGCTTTTCGTTCAGGCGGTCGGTGTCCAGCTGCACCACGAGGTAGTCGTTTTGTCAAATGCACCTTGAAAAAGGGAAGATTGGCAGTAAGCCACCACTTGCGTCCAGCCGCCTTGTCGCTGAGATGCATCGGTTGAGTCGAGCAAGGGTTGGAGCGGTCGCACGATCAGATCGGGGTCGTTGAAATAGCCGACGAGGATGTTTTCCAGCACCGCGTGGTCGGTAGGGCCTTCCGCAATGAGTCCGAAACTGGGGTTGGGCATGGCGTTCAGATGTTGGGCAAGCCGCCGATGTAGCCGCGCAGGAACTGCTCGGAGAGTCGCACTTGCTCGTGGCCATTGGCAGAGGGTTTTTGCTCGATGCGCAGGGCTTTGGTGTGGCCGACTTTGTTGCGGGAAATGACGAACAGCCGTTGCTCTGGGTCTGTCAGGTTGAGGCCATCCAGCAGGCCGGGATTGTGCGCCGTAAGCAGCACTTGCTTATCGTTTTCCTTGGCTAACCGAACAAGCACTTCGATGAGTTTGGCACACAGACGGGGATTGAGCGCGTTGTCGATGTTGTCGATGGCGAAGAACTTGGGTGTGTAGGGGCTGACGAACAGAGTAACGTAAAAAGCAGGTAGAGGAAGCCTTCGTTGCTGCTGCGCTGGTCAATGTACTGGATGCCCTCGTCTAAGTAGCGGTCGCGGATGCGGATGCGTCGCTCGTTGAAAATCAGGTCGTTGGGGATTTCAAAGTCGCCAAACCAGTCAATGAGTTGGAGGGTCTCGTTGATTTTTTGGAATACGGTCGGCTCCTTGCGTGTGAGGTCGGCCAAGTGGCTGAACAGCCCCTCGCCTCGGATACCGAGCGGGCGGATTTGTCCTTCGTCATCGAAGCGACGGAGGTGGGTGTTTTCAGGGGCGTAGAGGAGGAAAGAGGAGATATTGGTTTGCCTTATTTTCTTCAAATAATTTCCCCTGCCTTTCTCAAAGGCAGTCATTAAATCTCCCTTGCTTTCAGACCAGATTTTTGCGGCTTCTTCTTTTGTTGCATACTCCATTCGCTCTGACAACCAATAATTTCCGGGGTCGTAAATGTGGATTATGCTAAGTGGAAAAGTTGTTGCCTCATTTTTGAATTCGACTCTGATCCTGTTGCTAAGTTCGGTTTTCTCGAAGCCAGAGAACATCAAATTAGATTCTGAAACGCGAATCCCCTTGGCAGTCAAATAACCGTCTCCGGCCAAGTTGTCTTCAACTACTGCACTCCCCAGCGCCACCGCCTCCAAGATATTCGTCTTCCCGCAGCCGTTCTCGCCCACGAGCACATTCACCCGGCCCAAGTCGAGTTCGAGCGAGGGGATGGACTTGTAATTTTCGATTTTGATGTGCTGTATCATATTGTTGCAAAAGTAGCAATCAGCCTTCAATCCGCTCCAAAAACTCCCCCTCCGTCCAAATCTCCACCGTCTCCAGCGCCTGCGCTTTTTTGAGTTTCGAGCCGGCTTTTTCGCCCACCACGAGGATGCTCAGGTGCTTACTCACGCCGCTGGCTAGGCTGGCCCCGGCGGCGGCGGCCAATTTTTCGGCCTGCTCGCGGGTCATCTGAGAGAGGGTGCCGGTGAACAGGATGCTCTTGCCGTAGAGCGGGCCTTCGGTGTTCACGTCGGCGCGTTTGTCCTCGTCGGTCTGGCGCAGGTTCACGCCCAAAGCCCCCATCGTCTCCAGTAATTCCACGTTGTGCGGGTTCTGAAAAAAGTTGAAGATATTTTGTGCCGACACCGGTCCGATGTCCTTGATGGTCTGGTATTTCTCTAAGTCCCAGCCTTTCAGGTCGAGGATGTAGCCGGTCTCGGCAGCCAGTCGCTTGCTCGTACCGAGGCCCAGATGGTGTACACTGAGCGAGTGCAGCAGCCGGTAGATGGGCTGCTTTTTGGCCCGCTCTACGGCGGCCTGGAAGTTGGTAGCGGATTTTTCCCCGAATCCATCTAATTTGGCAATCGCTTTGTAGTCAAGCCGGTAGAGGTCGGCGATACTGTGTAGCCAACCCAGTTTATAGAACCGTTCGATGCTGCTTTCTCCCAACCCCTCGATGTCCATCGCGTGCTTGGAGGTGTGAAAAATCATGCGGGCCAGCACCTGCGCCTCGCACTCCGCATTCTCGCAGCGCCAGATGGCCTCATCCTCCTGCTTCACCAGCACAGAGTTGCACACCGGACAGTTTTTGGGATAGGCGATGACTTGCTCCGAGCCATCGCGCAGTTCGGGCAGGCTTTTCACTATGTACGGGATCACGTCGCCAGCGCGCTCCACCAGCACTTGGTCGCCGATGCGGATGTCCTTCGAGCGGATGAACTCCTCGTTGTGCATGCTCACGTTTTGCACCGTCACGCCTGCCAGCGGCACCGGCTCCAACTTGGCTACGGGGGTGACGGCCCCGGTTTTTCCCACCTGAAACTCCACGTCGCGGAGGCGCGTAGTAGCCTGTCGCGCCTTAAATTTGAAGGCGATGGCCCAGCGCGGGTGGTGGCTGGTGGAGCCGCACTTTTCTTGCAGTTCGAGGCTGTTCACCTTCACCACCATGCCGTCCAGTTCGTAGGGGTACTCGTCGCGGTACTCCTGCCAGGCGGTGCAAAACTGAATGACCTCGGCGATGTTGGGGCAGGTCTTCGTGGCTGGCAGGTGCTGGAGCGTACCGCCTTTGGTGAGCGGGGTTTTGAAAGCAAAACTTTCCAAGAGGTGGATGCTCTCATCGTGGCTGGTGAACTTGCCCAGCACGTCGTTCCCGTCGCCATCTACCGCGTAGCCCAACTGGTAGAGGAAGGCTTCGAGGCCACGCGCGGCAGTTTCCTTCGGATCTTTCATGCGCAGGGCACCTGTAGCAGCGTTGCGCGGGTTGGCAAACAACTGCTCGCCAGCGGCTTGCCGGGCGGCATTTATTTTGTCAAAAACGTCTTTTCGGATGAGTGCCTCGCCGCGCAGTTCGGCTTTGGCGATGCCGCGCTTGGAGAACTCGGCTTGCAGCGGTATGGATTTTAAAGACCTGATGTTCAGTGTGATGTCGTCACCAACAAAGCCGTTGCCGCGCGTGGCAGCGCGGGTGAGGCGGTCGTTTTCGTACACGAGTACGATGGTGCCGCCGTCGTATTTTGGTTCTACGCAGTATTCTACGTCCGCATCTTTTTCGAGGCCACAGAGTTTTTTTACGGACTCATCGAAGCCCGTCAAGTCCTCCGCATTGTAGCTGTTGTCGAGCGAGAGCATGGGGGTGAGGTGGGCCACTTGGGGCAGGTCCTCGGTGAGGTCTTTGCCGACGCGCTGGGTAGGCGAGTCGGGTATAATCAATTCTGGGCGAGCGGCTTCGAGGGCTTCGAGTTGCTTGTAGAGTTGGTCGTACTCGAAGTCGCTCAATACCGGGTCGTTCTGGACGTAGTATCGCCACTCGTGGTAGCGGAGGGCGCGGCGAAGATTGTCGGCGTGTTGTTCGTCGTCGCTCGAGAACAGGTCGGGAGCCTCCCCCCGGCCCCCTCCAACAGAGGGGGAGTTGAGGAGTTTTTTGGAGAGGTCGTAGAGGGCGCGTTGGTCGGCAGTCGAGTACATCGGTGGAATGTAGAATTGAAAATGGAGAATTGAGGAGCGGTATGAATGTCAGTGGAATTTTAGCCGACAAAAGTACGTCGTGAGGGCGAGCGTAGAGCGTCGTGAGAAACAAAAACACGGTACTTTTGTGGGCTTCAAAAAACGTACTACCCGAAATTGAACATGAAAAATATCGCCGCCGCGCTCCTGCTATTTGCCACCCTGAGCGCATTTGCCACCCCTGATCCCCACCTGTTTTGCCCACCCGGCACGGGTCACTTTACTTTTTCGCCAGCCATAAAAGATGCCTACCAGAAGGCCATGAGCCTCCGTTTCGAGGAGGCCCGCACGGTGCTGGGGCAGTTGAAAAAATCGGACCCGGACAACCTGCTGGCGGTGCTGGTGGAAAATTACCTCGACTTTTTGAGCCTGTATGTGGGTGATGGCGAGGGAGATTTCAAGGCGCTGGCTAAAAACATGGAGCCGCGCATCGCTCGGATTGCCAGCCGAGGTGACCGCTTATCTCCTTGGTTTCTGTATTGCCAAGCCGAAATCCGACTGCAATGGGCCATCGTGCGCAGCCGCCAAAACGACTTTCTCGCCAGCCTGAGCGACATCAAGCAAGCATACGCGCTGCTGGAGGAGAACGCCCGAAAATACCCCGACTTCGTGCCCAACAAAAAAAGTCTCGGCGTGATGCACGCCTTGGCGGGCAACGTACCCGACGAGTACAAGTGGGCCGTGCGCGGGCTGGGTGGCATGAGCGGCTCCACCGAGCAGGGCCTGCGTGAGTTAGAAGAGGTGCTGGCCTACGCCCGCCGCAACGAGTTTGTGTTTGAAGACGAGGCTACCGTGATGTACGCCATGCTCCAACTTTACCTCAACAACCAAGGCGATGCAGCTTGGAAAAGCCTGAAAAACAGCAAACTAAACCCCAAAACTAACCCGCTGGCTGCCTTCGTGACGGCTACAGTGGGGATGCGCACTGGCCACAACGACGAGGCCATCCAATGCTTGCAGGACTGCCCTACTGGGCCGCAGTACCAGTCGTTCACCTCGCGCCAGTACCTGCTGGGCCTCGCCAAACTCCGCCGCTTGGATGTGGATGCGAACAAGCCGCTGGAACTCTACCTCAAAAAATTCAAGGGCAAATCGGGCATCAAGGAGGGCTACCAAAAACTGGCTTGGTACCACCTCGTGAACGACAACGACAACGGCTACCGCAGCTACATGAACTACGCCAAGCAGAAAGGCTCCGCCAAATCCGAAGGCGACCAAGCCGCCCTGCGCGAAGCCGAGCGCGGCATCCAGCCCGACCGCCGACTGCTCCGCGCCCGCTTGCTTTTTGACGGCGGCTACTACACCCGTGCCTACGATTTGCTGAAAAATGCCGCCGCCGACTACGCCGCCGACCCACAAAAAAGCCTCGAATACAGCTATCGCTTGGGCCGCATCACCCAAAAGATGGGCAAAACCGACGAGGCCCAGCGGCTATACCGCCAGACCATCGAGCGCGGCGCAGCCAACTCAGCCTACTTTGCTTGCAACGCCGCCCTGCAACTCGGCCTGCTCTACGAGGAAAAAAACGACTCAAAAAGTGCCCGCGAAGCCTTCAACCGTTGCCTCAGCCTCAAGCCTGAAGAGTACGCCAGCAGCTTGCATGCGCAGGCGAAGGCGGGGTTGAGCCGATTGAAATAGTTGGAAGCGTCGCTGTGACCACCGCCGCGCCATTTTCGTCGAAAACAGCATATCAAAAACAGAGCGAACGGCGTTTAAACCCACACTTTGCAGCAGCAGCATTAGGCAGCGGGAAAAGTTAAAAGCCCAAAGCCAACGGCCAACAGCCGCGTAGCGGCACACTCTTTGTCCAACACATTGCTGCAAATCCATAATCAAAAACATATCCGTGTATGTCTGACTGTTGTTTCCGCCGCTTGGCGTTCATGTTCGCGCTCGCTGTGCCATTGGCTACAGCCGCCCAAAAAGAAACCCCCATTTTCCTAAGCAACCCCTCATTCGAGGACATTCCCAACGCCGGTCAAACACCCTCCGGTTGGACCAACTGCGGTGCTGCGAGCGAGACACCTCCCGACGTGCAGCCTGGCTCATTTGAAGTCAGCAAACCGCCCAG
>JAYSUY010000544.1:0-4385 GCA_043718855.1 Saprospiraceae bacterium
TTCAGGCAAACAGGTATGCCTCAAGCGTATAAGGTCGCGTAATTGATTTGAGCCGTCTTACGGCAAGAACAGAAAATATCAACCCGTTGCAACAAAGCCATTCGATAGGCAAAATCCGCTAACCACTGGCTCATGCCCCAGTAGGCCACTGGCGTAGCCAGCACGAGCGCGATGCCCACGAGTTTGAGGAAATCCGTACTGAGTAGGCCCACCACCGAAGCCACCGAAGCACCCAGCACTTTGCGCACCCCGATTTCCTTGCGGCGCTGCCTGACAGTGAAATCCACTAGGCCGAACAGGCCGAAACAGGCCAGCAGGATAGCGATGCCCGCGAAGTCCGCGCTCAGTTGCATCAGCCGAGATTCCTGCTCGTAGCCGCCGTGTAGGTCCTCGGTCAGGAACGAGTAGTCGAAGGCTTTTTCGGGAAAAAACTGCCCCCACGCCTTCTCGATGTCGGCGGTCACGGCCTCGGTATTTTTGCTGGTCAGCCGGATGGCGAAGGCCGTGAACGACCCCGGAGCCACGTCTAAGATCACCGGGTTGAGCGCATTTTGCAGCCCAGATGTGTTGAAGTTATTCACCACGCCCACTACCTTGCCTTGTCTGCCGCCTCGTGCTACGTTTTGCCCGATGGCCTCCTCTGGGCTGGCCCAGCCGAGTGTTTTTACGGCCATTTCGTTCAAAATGTAACTGTTCTGATGGTCGGTGCCGTAGGATTTGTCGAAGTCGCGCCCAGCCAGCATCTTCAGTTTGAAGGTCTCAGCGAAGTCGTAATCCACCGAAATGCTGGCGAGGAATACGTTATCCTCCATCCGAATCTTGTCGGTGGTGATGGGGAAAAGCGGCCCGCCGAAACCCGGCATGGACGAGGCGAGCGTCACTTCGCCAATACCGGGGTTTTGCAGCAGCAGTTCATCGAAGGCGTTCATGCGACGGCGCAGCGTGGAGTCGCCGGGCGAAAAAGCCGAGTTGATGTTCGCGCTTGACAGCGGCACCGAGATGATCTGGTCAGTGTCAAAACCCAGCGGCATATTTTGCCAGTAGCGCAGTTGCGAGAGCATGATGAGCGTGCCGCACAGCAGCGCGATACTCACCGCAAACTGTATGGTAATGAGCGATTTGCGCAGCAATTGTCCTGCGCCGCTCGCGCCTGTGGCACCGTTTTTCTGGAAAACATCTACCGGGCGGAAGCGGCTGGCGAACAGGGCGGGGTAGGCCCCGGCCAACAAACCAGTGACCACAAAAGTGCCCACGAACGTCGCCGTCAGGGGCCAATCACGCAGCAGATGGAAGGTAATAAACTTGTCGTTTTGGGCATTGAACAGCGGGATCAGCACAAAAAGCAGGGCCATCGCGGGCAGGAAAGCCAAGAAACTGAGCAACAAGGTTTCGGTCAAAAACTGCCCTACGAGACTGCGCCGCCTAGCACCGAGGGCTTTGCGCACCGCCACTTCCTTCGTGCGGTCGAGGTAAACAGCGGTGGAGAGGTTGACAAAATTGATGGCCGCGATGAGCAAAATCAGGAAGCCGACGATGGCAAAAATGCGCAGGTAGGCAGGGTTGGCTGTCGCGGCTACTTCGTCGGTGGTGATGCTGTGCTGGTGGATGTCGCGCACCCGGAACAGGTTGAATCGCTGCTTGTCCACAAACTGCGCGTGGCCGTGTTTTTTGATGAAAGCGGGGAACAGGGCATCCACCGACTCAGGCGTGGCACTCGGTTTTAGCAGCAAGTAAGTGTGGGTGTAGGAGGCCAGCCAGTTGGCAGTCAGTGCTTTGCGCACATTTTTGCGGGCAGAGGCAGGCTCTGCGTCGGGGATGTTTCGGAACGGCAGCAGCATCTCAAACGCCATGTGCGACTGGTGCGGCAGCCGCCGCACCACACCGGTGACGGTGAAAATGGCCTCATTCGCTACCCGCAACTGACGGCCCATCGCCTGCTCGGTGCCGAATAGTCGGAGGGCCGTCTCGTCGGTCAGTACCGCTGAAAACGGCGCATCGAGCGCAGTGGCCGGGTCGCCGTGCAGGAAATTAAACCCCAACACCTCTTGCGCCGTGCTGTCAGCGAACAGGGTGTTTTCCACCTCGAACTGCTTGTCGCTCTGCGGATTGCGTACGCTGACGCTGCGCGGGAACAGCCGGGCCACTGATTCTACCTGCGGGAAATTATCGAGCATGGCCGGGGCGATGGGCGCGGGTACCCTATTGAGATCAATCGGGTCGCCTGCCATCTCGATGTGGTAATTGATGCGGTACAGGCGGTCGCCGTTGGGGAAAAACGAATCAAAATTGCGCTCGTAGCGCAGGTAGGTGAGGATGAGGAAGCAGCAGGCCATGCCCACCGTCATGCCGACGAGGTTGATGGCGGTATACTTGCCGTTTTTGCGGAGGTTGCGTAGGGCGAGGCGGAGGTAGTTGTTTTGCATGGACTGTGGATTTGTTTAAGCGGTGATGTGGTGATTCGGAAGCCCAAGTTTGGCGAGACAAATCCTCAAATCACCCCATAAACATCATCAACAAGGATTTACTCGCTCCGAAGCGAATCCACGGGATTTGCCAATGCCGCCCGCACACTCTGAAAACTCACAGTCAGAAATGCCACGGCGACAGCCGCCAAACCAGCCACAGCAAACATCCACCATTGCAATTCGATGTGGTAGGCAAAATCGACCAGCCAACGTTGTACCAGCCAGTACGCCAAAGGAGAGGCAATGACGAACGCCGCAAGGACGAGTTTCAAAAAATCTTTCGCCAGCAAACCTGTGATGCTCGCCACGCTCGCCCCCAGCACTTTTCTGATGCCGATTTCCTTCGTGCGCTGCGCGATGATGAAGGTGATGAGGCCCAACAGGCCGAGGCACGACAACAAAATGGCTACCGCTGCCGCCAGCCCTGCAATGCTGCTGAGGCGTTTTTCGGCAACGTACTGCTTGTCAAAGTCCTCATTTTCAAAGTAATAATCGAAAGGATCGTTGGGGAAAAACTGAGTGAACAGGGCCTGTAAGCGATTGATTTTATCGGATAAATCTATGTCGCTGGTGCGAATGGAGATCAAGCCCGAATTGAGCGACGGGAGGAACATCATCGGCTCGATGGCCTGCTGCAAGCCTCGGTGGTGGTAGTCGCGCAGTACTCCGGCGATGGTAAAATTTTGGTCGTTCCAACGGATGGGTTGTCCAGCGGCTTTTTGCGGCTCGGCAAAGCCCAACTGGCGGGCTGCAGTTTCGTTGACCAGCAATACGTTGGCTTTGCGATAGCCTTGCCTTGCCTCGTCGAGGGTAAAGTTTTGGCCCGCTGCCATTTTCAGTCCGTAAGTTGGCTGGTAGAGGTGATCCACCATGGCCATCACGAAACTTTTTTTCTCCGTTTCGGGGCTGGAAAACTCACTAGAGAAGCCCCCGGTGCTAAAATTTTGTTGAAATGTCGTGCCCGGCAAACAGCCTGTGAAGCAGTATTGCTCTACCCAGGTCAGTTTTTCCAACTCTGTTCGGAAGGTGTTCAGGTGCTCCTTGCCGTCATCATACGTCCCCTCGGGACCTCGTACGACCAGCAGTTGCTCGAGGTTCATACCCAGGTTGCGCCCTTGCATGAAGTCCAATTGCCGTTGAAAAACCAGCGTACCGATGATGAATGCAATCGAAACAGCAAACTGCCCGATGATGAGTGCGTTGCGGAGCCGCCCCTTGCCGAGTACGGACTGCTGGCCGCCTTGCAGGGTCTGGGCGGGCTTAAAACCCGAGAGCAACCAAGCCACGTAGCCGCCCGAAAGCACCGTACCAAGCAGCAGCACTGCTGCAAAGATGGGGGCAAAGCCATCGCTCAGCAGGCTGGCCGGGCTGATGGTTTTGCCCGTTACTTCTGACATCAGCGGGTGCAACGCAGCCGTAGCCAATGTGGCGACGAGTATTGCGATGAACATCAACACCACCGATTCGGTGAGGTATTGTCCGGCTACCTGCCAGCGCGTGGCTCCGATGGTGCGCCGCACGCTCACGTTTTTGGCTTGTTGCAAGCCCTGTGCAGAAGCCAGATTGACGTAGTTGATCCATGCGATGAGCAGGATGAGCAGGGCTACACCCGAGAGCGCGAGCAGTAAACCTCTGTTGCCAAAAGTAGGGTAGGGGTCGTCCAGACTTTTGCCCAAATGCACTTCGCTCAGCGGTTGCAGGCGCATTTCTGACTCGTTTTCGGGGAAGGCGCTTTTCAGCGCAGCATTGGTTTTGGCCTCCAATGTGGCTACATCAGCACCAGGCTGTAGTTGTAAAAAAGTGAAAAAAGAGGCTGATTGCCAGGTATCCAACGAAGCCCAGTCGTTGCCATTGAGGTTGGCTGGGTTTTCCAATGTTTTCATAGAAAACAATAGATCGTAGTGGTAGTCTGACTCTTCG
>JAYSUY010000545.1:0-1622 GCA_043718855.1 Saprospiraceae bacterium
CACGTTGAGGTTGTGCGGGGCTACAGGCGTGATCACAAAATTGCCGGAATCGGGGAAAATGACCGGCCCGCCGCAACTGAGCGAGTAGCCCGTGCTGCCCGTCGGGGTGGCGATGATGATACCATCCGCCCAGTACGAGTTCAGGTAGTCGCCGTTGAGGAAAGTATGGACGGTGATCATGGACGAAGTGTCGCGCTTGAGCAGCGTACAGTCGTTGAGGGCGAAGGGGATGTCGCCGAACAGGTCGGGGTTGCTTTCGAGGTAGAGCATGGCGCGGTCGTGCAGGGTGTACTGACCGCGACGGAGTTTCTGGATGGAATCGAGAATGTGGCTTTTTTCCACGTTGGAGAGGAAGCCCATGCGCCCCAAATTAATGCCCAACATAGGCACACCTGCATCCCGGATGAGCGTCACGGCATTGAGCATGGTGCCATCTCCACCCAGAACAATCACGAAATCAATACGATGGACTCGGAAGCCTCGGTAATCGTCAAAAGCCGCGTACGGTCCTGGAAAAGTCACCCCACCCTCAATGTCGCGCAGGTACGGCGTATAAATGTAAGCCGTAACGCCCTCCGCATATAACGCGTCAAGCAGTGCCTGCACATAGGGCTGGTCTTTGTCCTTGTATTGTTTACCGTAAATGAGGATTTGCATGAGAGCGGTTTTACCTCCGGTTAATCTCTTCGCGGATGGCTTTGATGTTCTTGATCTGCATCGGTATGGGTATCATAATGGCTAAGCCGCAAATGACGAGGGTAGTCACATTTTTGCCCCCTTTTACACTCAGGAATATAGCCGCTGCACAGATCACAATGGCAAAGCCAGTCATTACCCCCAAAATCCCTTTGAGGGATTTTTCTTTTTTTAGGAGGTCTTCCGTGGAGGTGTTTTTCAAGTCTTCTTGCATATTGATTTTGTTTGTTTTAAAACCTTTCAATCTGGGCTTCACCACGTTTTTCTGCATTTTTTCCTCCCACCACTACCACGATTTCCCCCTTCACTTCTTTGGCTCCAAAATGCGCCTTCAAATCAGCCAGCGAAGCCGTTTTTACCTCCTCAAATTTCTTGCTCAGTTCGCGGGCCACACAGCCCATACGCTCCTCGCCGCACACGACGGACAACTCGTCCAAACACTTGATGAGCCGAAACGGCGACTCGTACAGCACGAAGGTATGTGGCAGTTCGCACAAATATTTCAGCCGCGTCTGGCGGCCTTTTTTGTGTGGCAAAAAACCCTCAAAATGAAAGGTATCGCAAGGCAAGCCGCTCGCCACGAGGGCAGGAACAAAGGCCGTAGCGCCCGGCAAACACTCCACCCGAACACCCCGCCGCTGACAGGCCCGAGCCAATAAAAAACCAGGGTCACTGATGCCCGGCGTGCCCGCGTCAGAGATGAGTGCTATCGTCGCGCCAGAAGCCAATTCGTCCACAACACGCTCTACCACAGCGTGTTCGTTGTGTGAGTGAAACGAGCGCATCGGTGTAGAGATGCCGTAGTGATCAAGCAACCGACGGCTGGTGCGCGTATCCTCAGCCAGCACGACCGACACTTCTTTCAGCACTCGCAAGGCACGGAGCGTGATGTCTTCGAGGTTGCCGATGGGAGTGGGAACGATGTA
>JAYSUY010000546.1:0-1621 GCA_043718855.1 Saprospiraceae bacterium
TCCGTTCCGCCATGCGCTCCTTCATCTTACGCCAACTGGGGCCGATCAAGCGGTTCATCCCCTTGTCCACCACATAGTGCGTAGCAATGTTGGCCAAGCCCTGCATCCGCGCTGGCAGCGAGCCGAACGAGCGCAAGCTGATGGAATAACCGCCGTCTGTGTACTCGATGTAGTGCCAAAAACCAGAGGGCATGAACAGCGTTTCGCCCGGCTGCAACATTACCTCGTAGCCTTTGGCTTGTGCCAGTGCTGGGTATCTGTCATAGTCTGGGCGATTCAAATCTACATAACTCGCCACAGTGAAGGGATGGCGGTACAAGTGGCGGCTCTCGTCGGGAGCGAACAGCAGCACCCGCTTGCGACCATGAATCTGGTTGAGAAAAACGTGGCTCATGTCGATATCGTAGTGCAGGGCGACTTTAGAGCCTTCTCCACCAAAAAACATGAACGGCAATTCGTCCACAAAACCCTCCATGATAGTCGGAATGGCGAAATCGTGGCGCAACTCGGGTGCGACCCGGAAAATATTCCATAGAAAAATGCGCAAGTCGGTCGGGCCGCTCTCGATGATCTCGAGGTACTCGCGGAACGAGATCACCCGGTCGGGTGCCATGTAGCCCTTGCCGGGCTTCGAGTAGTTGTTAGACACCACGGGTACCTGCAAGTGCCCATATTTCGATTTGAAATGTTCGGTGGTCCATTTATGACGGGCTGGCCAAGCAGTCGTCATATCAGTGAACACTACGGGAATCATCGGGTGAAGAAATTCTTTGGCAAAAGTTTCGGAGTCAAGGCCAGTGCGGCGTTCGACGGGTATCAGTTCCAGCATACGCGAAAAGGTTTTGGTGAACGAGTGACACGAATGGATGATACGGAAAACAGCAAAATCAAGGAGTTGCGCTGACAGCAACAAAGAAATGAAGTCAATAGCCATCGGGCAGCAAAAGTAGAAAGTAATGCGCTCGTGTCAGTACATTCGTCCCCGAATTATGCATACCGACCACCGCTACATCGAGGCCTTGCGCCACAACGACTCCCGCCTTGTCCGCGAAATTTACGCCCAACATGCTACCTCGGCCCGGCGCTGGGTCGAGCAGCGCGGCGGCTCTGCCGACGACGCGCAGGACATATTTCAAGAAGCCGTTTTGGCTGTGTACGACAAGGCCGCCGACCCCAATTTCACCCTCACCTGTCCCCTCGGTGCCCTGCTCCACATCATCTACTCGCGCAAGTGGGTAGACCGCCTTCGGCTAAAAACCCGCGAGACCGGGGTAAGAAATCAGGAGGAAATTCGATACAACCTCGAAGTGACCGATGACGCGCTCTCCATCGCCGAGTCTGTGCTGGCCGAAGAAGAGCAGCAGCAGCGCCTGGCCCGCACTTTTGCCCAACTCAGCGAGCTGTGCCAGCGCCTCTTCACCCTCCTGTCCAACGGCACATCGTCCCAAGATGCCGCCGAACAACTCCAGATGAACAGTGTAAACACCCTTTTTCGCCGCAAAAACGCCTGCGCCGAGCGGTGGCGGGCGTTGATGGCTGGTGCTTAGTTCTACTTTGTCAGATTAAGCATAGAAAGTATCCGTGCAAATCTGTGCTGCTTGCATCTGTGTCATCTGTGTGC
>JAYSUY010000547.1:0-1620 GCA_043718855.1 Saprospiraceae bacterium
TGAACTTGAATACATGTTTACGTTCAACCCCTTCAGGGTTGCTATGACGCTCTTTTTCTGTACCCCGGATTTCATCCGGGGCTATTCATGTTCAACCCCGTTGGGGTTGCTGGATGCTATACACATTAAACTACGTTGGGGTTGCTGGATGCCATCACGTCAAACTCCGTTGGGGTTGCTGGATGCAATTCATGTTAACCCCGTTGGGGCTATACGGAGAAATAAAAAACATCTATCTGCACACCTTTAAAACACTAAACCTTTGAGTACCTACACCCAAATACTGTATCAAATCGTATTCAGCACCAAGTACCGGGAGCGCACATTGATCAAAGAACACCGTGCAGAGTTGTTCAAGTGCATTTGGGGCATTTTGAAAAATAAAAACTGCCACCTGTACCGAATCAATGGCGTAGAAGATCACCTGCACATCGTCACGCATTTACATCCATCGGTGGCACTGGCATCGTTAGTCAAAGACATCAAGTTGGCAAGTTCGGACTACATCAAAGAAGCCAAGTTGTTCCCTAATTTTAATGGTTGGCAAGATGGATACAGTGCTTTCACCTACTCCATCGAATCAAAAAACAACTTGATCAAGTACGTGAAAACCCAAGAAGAGCACCACCAAACCAAGACTTCTCGGGAGGAACTGATCGATCTGCTTACAGAACACCACATTGAATTTGATGAAAAATATTTGGAGTGACCTTGCCTAATTTGCGCTGAGTGGTCAGTTCGAAAAGCCTTGAAAGCCTGTTGAAAAACCGCTGCCCAAATCGGAGACCATCCAACCAGAAACCTTCAACCTATAATCTTCCAACCTAAATCTCGCGTATGCTCTGGAAGCAACCCGCCACCCTCGAAGGACTCAACGTCCTCAACCTCAACACCATGCCCGGCTACTTAGGCATCGTAATCACCGAAGTCGGCCCCGACTACATCACCGCCACCATGCCCGTCAGCGAGCGCACGGTACAGCCCTTCCGCATTCTACACGGCGGTGCCAACGTGGTGCTGGCCGAGTCGCTCGGCAGCATCGCCAGCATGCTCTGCATCGAAGACCTGACGACCTACACCGCTGTCGGCCTCGAAATCAATGCCAACCACCTCAAAAGCGTCCGCGAAGGCGGCACCGTCACCGGCGTTTGCCGCCCCATCCGGGTGGGCCGCACGGTACACGTCTGGAACATCGAAATCCGTGATGAGCGGGGCGATTTGTCCTGCATTAGCCGACTGACGGTCTCTGTGGTGCCAAGACGCTGAGGGCGTTCTACTTTTGCTGGCAAAACGGGCTGTGCGAATGTCGCTTGTGCAACAAATAACCGCATCCACACCGCCCTCAAATCAACATCCAATCCTGCTCATGCTTCGTTTCCTGCTGTGTGCGGCGCTCCTTGCGCCTGCTTTTTTCACCTCTGCCCAAAACCAAAACTACAATTTCCAACTGCGCTCCACCCTCTCCTTCCCAGGCCAAACGCTCGCCAACATCTGCGGCTACTGGCAGGATGGACGGGAGTACGCCCTGCTCGGAGGCTCCAAGGGGCTGATCATCGTCGACATCACTGACCTGTCTACCCCGGTCATCGTCACCCAGATACCCGGCCCCGACAACCTTTG
>JAYSUY010000548.1:0-12922 GCA_043718855.1 Saprospiraceae bacterium
ACAGTACGCTGCCGCGCTTGCCCAAGCAGCCAAAGCGCGGTTGGTGCTGTTTCACCACTTCGCCTACCCGGTGCCAGCCACCGATTTTCCGGCAGCCTATCCCACCGATTTTGTGGACGAGGTGACCGCAGGCTTGGAGCGCCGCCTCGAAGAGCTCCGGGCAGAGATCGTCCGTGCCTACCACATCCAGGCGGAGGGCGTTGTGCGGTCTTGGATGCTGTCCAGCGATTTGGAGGAGGTTTTTGATGCCGAGCAGGCCGACTTGGTGGTGATGGGTATGCAAGGCGGCAGCGCGATAGTCAACGCATTGTTTGGCGGCGCGACTTCATCGGCCATTCGGCGCGGCAACTTGCCTTTGCTCGTGGTGCCGCGAGGCGTGGTTTTTCACCCCGTGAAAAAAATCCTTTTCCCCTGCGACGACCACGCCATACCCAATCCCGACACGCTCCAGCCACTTATAGATTTGGCGGTCATTTTCGATGCCTACGTTGAGGTGTTCACCTTGTTCGATCTGGAAAAAACGCCCGAATTGGTGCCGAACGGCAGCGCGTCGCCTGCAAAAAGCAACCTCGAAGCACTGTTGGCCGGAACGCGCCACGGCTACTCCTACGAGAACGAAGATGCTGTAAAAGAGGGCATTCTCTACGAAGCTGCTCGCAGTGGTGCCGATCTGGTGGCGATGATACCGCACCACCATTCTTTTTTGTCCAACCTGCTGAACCAGAGCGAGACGCAGCGCGTAGCCGCAGCCATCATGCTGCCGTTGCTGGTGCTGGGAGAACGGGTGAAAGAGACCGAAGAAGAAGTTGAAGATGTGGACATGGTGGGAGAAAACCGGTAGGTGACACGCCGCTTAGTCGCCTTTTCGCGCCCATTCTATGCCCCGTAGGTTCTTGAAACCTACGGGGTATTTCCGTTTTTAAATGCCTTCCATATCTCAAACCATCCCACGCTCACCAAGCCTGCCAACACGCACCAGCCCAAATCGGCTGCTGGAAGAGTGCCCATCTTAAACAGGTGGGTCAAAAACGGGACGTACAGAATCGCCAGCAGCATCAGCACCGAAATGCCGAGTATGACGGGCAGCATCCGGTTTTTGTAGAACAAGGTGCGGTGAAAAGCGTAGTCGAACGAGCGGTTGGCCAAGGTCAGGAACAAGTTGGCAGAGACTAATGTGGCGAACACCATCGACCGCACGCCTTCTTCGTTTTTGCCCTGCCCGAGGGCAATGTGGTACATGAAAAACACGCCAGCCGTGATCATTGCACCTTGCAACAAACTAAAAGCCAATTCCTTTCCAGAAAAAAGCGAGGCATTGCTGGGGCGAGGCGGCTTGCGCATCAGGTTGGGTTCGGCAGGCTCGTTCTCGAAGGCGATGGCGGCGGTGGGGTCCATCACAAGTTCCAAGAAAATGACGTGCAGAGGCAACAGTATGTGCGCGTAGGGCCAACCGAACAACAGCGGCAACAGCACCACCAGCACGATGGGCAAGTGGATGGAAATGATGTAGCGGATGGCCTTGCGGAGGTTGTCGTAGATGCGCCTGCCCATGCGGATAGCCGTCGCCATAGCATCCAGGTCGTCGTTGAGCAGCACCAATGAGGCCGCACTTTTGGCGATCTCTGTGCCGGATTTGCCCATCGCCACCCCAATGTGGGCGGCTTTGAGCGCAGGGCCGTCGTTCACGCCGTCGCCCGACATGGCCACCACCTCGCCGTTGGATTTCAGCGCGTTCACCACCCGAAGTTTGGCTTCGGGGAACATCCGGGCGAACACGTTGACTTTCTTAACGGTTTTTCGCAACTGTGCTTCACTGAGTTTCATCACCTCATCGCCCGTCGTGGTAGCCTCCCAACCCTGCAAACCTATGGATCGGGAGATGTTTTGAGCAGTCGCCGCATGGTCGCCAGTGATCATCAGCACCCGCAGACCCGCCGCGTAGAATTTTTTGAAAACCTTCGCCACGTTCTCTTTTGGCGGGTCGTAAAAGGCGACTAGTCCTTCAAATTTCCATGGAAAATCATCCTGCTCCGCCGGGAAGTTTTTGCCTTCAAAAGTTGCGCTCGCCACACCCAGCACCCGGTAGCCTTGGCCCGCCATTTCTTCTGTTTTGGCCAAAATCTGATCGCGTAACTTGTCTTTGACCCCCGAAACCGCCAGCACCCGCTCCACCGCGCCTTTGCAGGCGACGGTGCGCGAGCCGCCTTTTTTCTCCCAAATGTGCGTCATCATGGGCGGCTTGCCGCCGAGGGGGTATTCTTTTGTCAAATCAAAACCGCTGCGCAGGTCGGCCTTGTTTTCCTTCAAAACCGCCTCCACGATGGCCTTCTCCATCGCGTCGAACGGCTCCGGCTCGCTGGCCCACAGCGCGTATTCGAGGGTGCGGCCTTGCCCCGAAAAGTCGGCCACTTCGGCCACCGACATCTGGTTTTCGGTGATGGTGCCAGTTTTATCCAAGCAAATGACGGTGGCCGAGCCGAGGCTCTCCACCGTTTTGGGCTGCTTGGCGAGGATGCCAAACTTGATCATCCGGTACGCGCCCAAGCCCATGAAGGCGCTGAACGCCACCGGGATTTCTTCGGGCAAAATCGCCATCGCCAGCGTGAGGGAGAACAGCAGGGCTTTCCAGAAATCGTTTTCGATCCAAAAGTTGAGGCCAAAAACGACCACGAAAGCCACTCCGCCAACGATGCCCATCTGCTTCACAAACCGCTTGATCTGGATTTGCAGGGGCGTTGGCTCGGCATCAATGGAATCTATTGATTTGCCCAACTTGCCAAATTCGGAACGCGCTCCGGTGGCGGTTACTTTGAAAACGCCCTTGCCTGATGCGACGGTGGTGCCTTGAAAAAGGAGGGCTGAGGGTTGAGGGTTGAGGGTAGAAGGTGGAGGGTTGAGGGTGGTGGGTGGAGGGTGGAGGGTGGTGGGTGCTGCGCCTTCTACCTTCAACCCTCCGCCCTCTACCCCCTTCTCTACCGACAAACTCTCACCCGTCAGCACCGATTCGTCCACGGTGAGGTCGTGCTGTTCGAGCAGCACACCGTCCGCCGGGATGCGTTCGCCTTCTTCCACGCTCACCACGTCGTCGGGCACCAAGTCTTCGGAGGGCAACTCGACCCATTTGCCGTCGCGGAGGACGCGCACTTGGGCGCGGGTGTAGCTGCGCAGGGCTTCGAGGGCGCGTTCGCTTTTGGTCTCCTGGTACAGCTCGATGCCGGCGACGAAGAGGATGGACACCACCATCATCATGGCTTCGGTAATGTCGCCGAGAAAAAAGTACAGCACACACGCCACAGCGAGCAGCAGGAACATCGGCTCGGTCACGATATTCCGAAGGCTGTTGAGAAGGGGGTTTCGGCGGGTGGCCTCGAGCTGGTTTTTGCCGAAGGTGTGGCGCTGGCGTTCGGCCTGTGCGTTGGTGAGTCCAGTGAATGAGGTGGTAGTACCGACTGGTTGGGGTTGCTCTTCGGCGGTGGTGGTGGTGGGGTGCTGCATAATATAGTGGGCGATAGTAGAAGTGAAGTCGAGCCTGTTTTCAATCAAGTGTGTTTCTTTCAGTCTCCGCTTCGCCGCTTCCTCAGCACATTTCCCAAGCTGCTCATCATTTCGTCAAAATTGTCGTAGTCACGGTGAAAACTGATACCAAATCCGATACGCGCTCGGCGCTGCCCGCCACCTACGTCCGGTTCGGTGCGCTGATACACCTTCAGCCGCCACTGACGGTTGTCGGTCAGTTGGATTTCTACCGTAATGTCTTCGCCCAAAAAGCCGTCCTGCACATTGGTACCTGGCCGCGAGAGGCCAAACTGCGAACCGAACTGGATAGTGATTCGGTCGTTGACAAACCCGCTGGTGAGCCGCACCTGCACCTCGCGACCTGCCTGCGTGATGCCCGTGCCGCCGCTGGGGGCCGACAGCGCACTCTGGTAGTCGTTGTAAGCTATATCAAAATCAATGCTCGATACCGTGCCGCCAAACCACTCCGTAGCCAAGCCCGTGAGGTAGTTGGACAGTTGGTTGGTGAACACCTGCGTCAGTGTGTTGAACGCTGAGGTGAGGTAGGCTGAACTTTGAATGGCCTGGCTGTTGCCCGGCAAGAACGAGCCGATCACTACCAAGCCGAACACTTGGCGGTTGAGTTCGTTGGGGTCTTGGCGCAACTGACGCAACTTGTTGTCTGCCAAATTTTTGAGTTGTCCTGGCAGGTTCGGAAAATCCAGATTGAACGAGATGGTCGGCTTCATCAGGTCGCCTGTCAGGTGCATCGTCACCACCACACGGGTGGATTTTCGGGCTAAGTTGACCAAGTTATCATCGGTGCCTTCCAGCAGTTGCAATTCGTCGCTGAGGAAGTTATACACCGCCGTATTTTCCGTGTAGGTGGCATCAAGGTTGATCTGCGCCCCGAAGGGGTCGCCGTACCAAGCGATGCTGCCGCCCTGCGTGACCACGAACGGTTTGTTCACAAAATTGAGCAGCGTGAACAGGTATTCGCCCCGGTTGATGAAGTAGTTGCCGTACATCTTGAACTCGCCCTGCCGGTTGATGACGATCTGGATGTCGCCCTCGCCCCTGCCCTTGATGACATCGCCCGCCTGCTCGTCAAAGATCAGTTGTACCTCCGCCTTGTCCGTGATGGTCAGGTTGAGATCGAAATTCAGCCCTTTCAGTTCGCTTTCGGTGATCCGTTTTGGCGCGGTGGCGCGTGCAAGGGTGTCTTTGGGGGTTTTGTCAACAAAATTGATGAACCGCACATCCTTCGCGTCGGCAGTGGAGGAGATGGGGATGAACAGCCGCGTCTCGTCGCCTGTAGTGGCTGTGATGTCGATGTTGGTGCGAACAAAAGTGCCCGTAAATGCCGCCTTGAATTTGCCTACACCCTTGCCATAGAACAGTTCGTTGTCGTCGGGCAGCGTGTTGAGTATCACGAACTTGTCGTTTTTTGACTCGATCTCGCAGTCCAAGCGCCACTCCCGGAAGTGGTTGTGCGTGAGGCCCCGGTGGATGATCGCCATGTTCCGGTCCACGCTGGCATCCCAGATCGTGTCGCCCTCCGCCCAGATGCGGTACTCCGACAGCGCAATGCGCTGATTACGGATGTGGAACATGGATTTGAGGTAATCGATCTGAAATTGTCCCTTCTGGATGTCGGCATAGCCCTGCATGTTCACCCGGCTGAACGGGCCGCTCAGCGTCACGTCGGCGGCCATGCGGCCATCGGTTTTCGAGATGCCAGGTATGAAGGTTTCGAGCACCGCGAGCGGGAAATTGTCGGCCTCCACGCGGGTCTGAAACTCCCCGGGCCTCACCTTCATGTCCAACTCCCTGACGTAAACCGTGCTATCGCCCTTCGGCAGCCACGCGCCCCTGAGGCGGAGCGGCGACTTCTCGTTGCTGCGCTGCACCCGGTAGCGCACATTCACATCCCACAACAGCGGAGCGGCCAGATGGGCCATTTCCACATAACTGTTCACCGCCCCGTAGGAGATACCGTTGATCAGTACCTCCTCGGTCTCGAAGTAAGCCTTGGCGTTTTGCAGGCGATAGAGGTCGCCGATGGTGATGTCGAAACTCTGGATTCTGCCCCGACAGTCGAACGATTTTTTGCCTACCAAGTCATTGACAAAATCGAGGTTAAAGTTGGACAGCACTAAGGCCAAGCCTCGGTACTGATTGAAGGTATCCAACAGGATGCGCTGGTCGCCGCTGAAAAACTCGAAGTCGCGGGTCTCGAAGTGGTTCTGGTTGAAACGGAGGTAGTTGCCATCTTCGATGGCCCAGTAGCGGTCGAACAGGATGATTTCCGAAGAACTAAACTGCACCTGCCAAAGCGAGTCAGCCACCGACAGCCGACCACCAAGACTAAATCCTTTCACTAATGTGGAAGTGTCGCGGGTGGTGATGCGGAAATCCAAATTGTTGGCCTCAAACAGACCGGCCAACTTGATCTCCCGAATACGTTGGTTCCCTGCCAGTGTCGTATCGATGTACAGGCTGTACGTTGCTTGGTCTCCTAATGATTTCCACTCAAAATGCACAGAGTCAACGAAGTAATTCGCGTAGGTCAGCCTCGGCACGTCCAGCATCAGGCTCGTTTTTCCATTGGGCGCGTCCACCTCCGCCTCCAGTCGGATGTTGCGCAGCGGCCCCAAGTCGGGCGAAATGAGGCGGGTGAAATCTTGAGAGTTTTTGATGAAAGCCGACACCCGGTAGCGGTCGTTGAGCGGCAGCGAGTCGTTGGGTGCAAGCCCCAGTTGTCGAGCGAAATCGGGGTGCTGTCGGGCAAACAACTGCTGCAAGTGGCGGCCCGCCGTGCGCATATCAAACTGGCCTTCCACGTATGCGTTGGCGATGTCGGTCGTGATGCCGAAGTAGCGGCTGCCCGAAGGGGCGTAGTCGGACACGAAAGTGATCGAGTCCAAGCGGTGGTGCGTGTCGTGGTCTTGAATCAGGAGGAAGTCGCGGATTTTGGCCCGCCCCGTCACGTCGCGCCACTCGCGGGCGTTGAGTTTGATCTGATCGACTTTGCAAGAAATCACCCAGTCCTCGTTCACCAAATTCAGCGCACCGAGGTCGAGTCGGTTCACCTGGGCTTTGAAAATGAACTCTGGTACGGTATCGCTCATGTCGATCTTGCCATCGAAGAAAAAATCAATGTTCGGGTCTTTCACACCCACCGTGCCGTCGAAGGTTTTTTCCTTAAAAAAGCCGTTTGCTACCACATTCCGATAGGTGTATCCCCGGAACACGAAGGTGTCGATCGTGCCGTCGAACTTTGCCTTGATGGTGGGCAGGGTCAGGCCGCTGGACTGGTCATCAATGTGGAAGCGGAAGGTCGTTTTCCCAAAATTGGAATTGCCCGTCCAAGTGCCGAGGTCGAAACTCCGCAGGTTCATCTTGCCCCCGTAGGTCGCCCGTTCGCGGCCCTCCGACAGGTCCAACTGCATATCCACGTCGCCCTTGCCGAGGTCCGTCAGCAAGTCGCCCTTCAAAATGTGGAAGGTGGAAAACAGCAATTGGTAGGTGCCACTGAACCCAATATTGCCCAGGCGGTAAAAAGACGACGGCGGGTTGAAACCCGGCATGATGCTTTTAATCGTCTGAAAATCAGACTGCAAATGGTCAAAGTCGAAGCGCAGACGCATCACGTCGTTGCCCCGCGCCATGTCGTCGCCATCAAACGAGCCTTGCATGAAAGCCTTTTCGCCCACCCGGATGCGCAGGTTGCGGCCGTTCAGTTTGTTCACTTTGCCCTCCACCAAGCCGGAGATGTCGGCGGTGCGGTCGGCGTTGTTGACAAAAAACGTGTTGCGGGCTACAGGCTCACTAAACGTCGAGATATCGCCCAGCCGCAACTTCGAGCCTTCCTTCAAGCGGATGTCCATGCGCACCTCGTTGTTGAAGTGGAAGTAAGCGCGGTAGGTGTCGTAGTGCAGCATCACGGTGTCGCCCAGTGTGCTGCCGGGAGTCTGGATCGTGGTGCCGTACAGGGCGGTCAGCGTGTCGCACACCACCACCCGGTCGGCGCTGCTGCGGGTGAGTTCAAAGCCGCTTTTTTCTTTGGCCGACAGGTTTCGGAGCCGCCCGGTGAAATCCAGCGCGTCGGTAAATTTCACGCTATCTATCTGAATATCAATATCCGACACCTTCATGTGGTCGAAGTCCATCACATCGGGTCGCCCATCCATCAGTGGCGAGCGAGAGAAATTGTCGAGATCGAGACGGCCATTGTTGAGGGAAAAACGGGCGATGGAGAAGCGTAGGGGGGCAGGAGCGAGGGGTGAGGGGCGAGAAGTGAGGGTATCGGATGGCTGTTTGCCATTTGCCGTTTGCTCTTTGCCATTTGTCGGCAGCGGCTTGGAGTCCACATCCAGCAGGGTAAAAGCCAAATTATCCAGCGTCACCGAGCGGATGTCCACGATTTTGGCTCCCAAATCGAAGTTGTTGACCCGCACGTTGCCCTTCGGTATCTCGAAGCGCATGGTTTTGCCTCGCACCACATCGTCTTGTAAAAACACCACATCCGTCAGGTTGAGGTTCTGGATGCGCATTTGGAATCGTGTGGGCTTCGGGGAAGGGTTTTTCGGCTTCGAGCCGGAAAAATAGTCGAGTAGGAATTGCAAGGTGTTCACCGTCTCGCCTTCGCCCCGGCGGACCTGAAAACGGGCGCGGGTCAGGCTGATCTCGTTGAATTCCAACTTGTTCTGAAACACGGAGAACACGTTGGAATTGAGGCCTGCGACAAATTTTTCGGCATACAACAGCGTGTCGCCCTTCAAATCCTGTATGTACAGGCCCTCCAACACCAAGTTGTCGAAGAACTCGAAGCCGATTCGCTCCACCCGAACGGTGGTCTGCAACTCGTCCGACAGGTAAGCGGTGGCTTTGCTCGCCAACCAGTTTTGTACCACCGACAGTTGCAGCACGAAATACAATACGATGAACAGCAGCACCAGCCCGAACAGAATGTTCTCAACACGTCGCCATACCGCCCGTAGCAGCGCAAGCACCGAAGCAAAGCGCGTCGGTGGAAGCGAGGGGGGAGCAGATGTGGGCATGGGCTGGTCGGACATTGCTGCGATTGGGGATTGGTGGATTTGGGGATGGGCCACCCACTCAAAACGTCTGTGAGGGCGCAAAGTTACGAGGCTCGGCGGGTAACTCCCTATTTGCCGTGTGGCAGCTCTGGCAAATCCGCCCCATCCGCGTTCCCATCGCTGTTGTGCGTGCCTCGCCCCTCACCCCTCGCCCCCCACTTCCGCGTACTCGTACACTTCCGTTGAAAACGCTGCTTCCATCTTTTCGTGTTCAAACTCCCCTTCCAAGTTAGCAAGAAAAATGGTCGCTACGCCATTCCCGATGATGTTTGTGATGGCCCGCGCCTCCGACATGAAGCGGTCTACCCCCAGCAGCAAGGCCAAACCCTCCACCGGGATCACCTGCACCGCACTCAGCGTAGAGGCCAGCACCACAAAACCGCTACCCGTCACACCCGCCGCCCCCTTCGAGGTCACCATCAGCACCCCGATGATGGTCAGCATCTGAGAAAACGAGAGTTCCACGGCGTACACCTGCGCTAAAAAAAGCGTCGCCATCGAGAGGTAAATCGTCGTGCCGTCCAGATTGAACGAGTAGCCCGAAGGCACCACCAAGCCCACCACCGGCTTCGAGCAGCCCATGTTTTCCAATTTCTCCATCAGCCCCGGCAGCCCGGCCTCGCTGCTGGAAGTGCCGAGCACCACGAGCAGTTCCTCCTTGATGTAGTTGAGGTAGCCGAGCAGACTCACCCGATACCATCGCAGCACGAGCCACAGCACCCCGAAAATGAAAATCGCCATCGTGCAGTACACGGTCAGCATCAGTTTGCCCAGCGGGACGAGCGTAGCCAAGCCGTATTTTCCGATGGTGAAAGCCATGCCACCAAATGCGCCGATGGGCGCAAACAACATCACGAAGTGCAAGGCGCGGAACACGTAGCGGGATATTTTTTGCAAAAAATCGATGACGCGCTGCTTGCCGCCGTAGCGGTTGAGCGCGATGCCCAGCAGTATGGACACAAGCAGAACTTGCAGCGTCGTGTTGTCCAATAGAAATTTTCCCCACGAAAAATCTGCTGCGCTAGCAGTATAGCGGCTCACATCTGCCCCGGTAGTATTCGGCACCACGCCACGCCCCGGCTGTATGATGTGCGCCACCGCGATGCCAATCAGGAGCGCAAATGTGGTGACTACCTCAAAGTAGATCAGTGCTTTGCCACCCACCTTGCCCACTTTTTTCAAGTCGCCCATGCCCGATATGCCCAGCGTGATGGTGAGGAAGATGAGCGGGGCTATGAACAGTTTCACCACGTTGATGAACTGCTTGCCAAGCGGCTCCATCCGCACCGCCGTTTCGGGGTAAAAATGGCCCATCAGCACACCGCAAGTGATGGCGACAAGTACCCAGGTGGTGAGGTTGGTGAGTAGTTTTTTCATGGGGCGAAGGTATCTCTGGCATGGTAAGTACGCGGCAAGAAGTGAGATGCGGTAGGCCGATTTGACGGCTCAACACAGATTTTTACGCCCATTGGAGGTTCGACTTAAAGTTGAACCTCAAACAGTTCACTTTGCCATCTCCATCGGGGTCGTACATTTGCCGCCGATTCAAATCCACCAGTCACCAATCCACCACCAATACATGAACTTCGATTTGATTGTCATCGGCAGCGGCCCCGGCGGGTATGTGGCTGCCATCCGCGCCTCCCAGTTGGGCCTCAACGTCGCCATCATCGAGCGCGAAAGCCTCGGTGGCATCTGCCTCAACTGGGGCTGCATACCCACCAAAGCCCTGCTCAAAAGCGCACAAGTGTTTGATTACCTGAACCATGCAGCCGACTACGGCATCAAGGTCGCCGGTGCAGAAGCCGATTTTGGGGCGATGGTGAAGCGCAGCCGAGACGTAGCAGGAGGCATGAGCAAGGGGGTGACTTTTTTGATGAAAAAGAACAAAATCACGGTCATCATGGGCAACGCCAAACTCGTGGCTGGCCCAAAAGTGTCGGTGACAGACGCGGAGGGCAAGGCCACCGAGTACGCAGCCAAGCACATCATCGTCGCTACCGGAGGCCGTGCCAAGCAACTGCCCAACCTGCCCATCGACGGCACCAAAATCATTGAGTACCGCAAGGCCATGAGCCTCGAGCAGCAACCCAAGCGCATGGTCGTGGTGGGTGCGGGAGCCATCGGCGTGGAGTTCGGCTATTTCTACCACAGCATCGGCACGGAGGTGAGCATCGTGGAGTTCATGGAACAGGGCTTGGTGCCGCGCGAGGATGCCGACGTGTCGAAGGAGTTGGGTAAAATTTACGCCAAAAAAGGCATGAAAATCTACGGCGGCTGGGCAGTGGAGAACGTGGACACAAGCGGCGCAGAAATCAAAGTGAACATGAAAAACCGCAAGGACGGCAAGACCGAGACCATCCTCTGCGACGTGGTGCTGAGCGCAGCAGGGGTCACGCCAAACATCGAAAACATTGGGTTAGAAGAACTTGGCATCGTCACCGACCGGGGCTTCATCAAGGTGGACGAACAATACCGCACCAACGTGCCGGGCGTGTACGCCATTGGCGACGTGCTGGCCACCCAAGCACTGGCGCACGTGGCGAGCGCCGAGGGCATCACTTGCGTGGAGGCCATAGCGGGCCACCACCCGGAAGCCATCGACTACAACAACATCCCCGGCTGCACCTACTGTTCGCCCGAAGTCGCCTCGGTCGGCTACACCGAGCAGGCGGCCAAAGAGGCGGGCTTCGAGGTGCTGGTGGGCAAATTTCCTTTCACGGCCAGCGGAAAGGCGAAGGCCAGCGGCCACGCGGAGGGCTTCGTGAAAGTTATTTTTGACAAAAAATACGGCGAGTGGTTAGGCGCGCACATGATCGGTGCCAACGTGACGGAACTGATCGCTGAAGTGGTGGTGGCCCGCAAACTCGAAACCACCGGCCACGAGATCATCAAATCCATACACCCGCACCCAACCATGAGCGAGGCGGTGATGGAGGCGGCGGCGGCGGCGTATGGGGAGGTGATACATCTGTGAGCGGCTGTTCAAATTGAAGTTGACAGGCTCCATTTCCCCAAAGCGAGGAAAAGAACCCCCAACTTCGTAGCGATCCCAGTAGTTTTGGAGGCTTTTGCGGCTACAGTGCTGGCATGGCTTTTTACCCATCTGTTCTGAACTAAATTCAGAATAGTATGAAAAATTCACTTTTGATTGCTGGCTTTGTGCTGGGCTGCACCTCCTTCGCACATACCCAAGAATTTTCTATTGGCCCGACCATAGGGATCAACAACGCCTGGATATCCGACGCACCTGGCGATACACGCGGGCTGCTCGGATTCAATGCTGGGCTTACGATGGTGTACAGTACCGAAGAGCATTGGGGGCTGGGTCTTGACCTCAAATATTCAGGTGAAGGAGTGGTGACCGAACAACGCGGTGCCATCGCCAAAACACGCCTCCATTATGTCCGCGTACCCCTTAAACTGTACCATTTCTTCAATGACTTTGGAAATGATTTTCGCCCTAAAATCTATGTCGGCCCTTCCTTTGGCTTTTTGGCCGGAGGCAAAACTGAACAGTTTTTGGAGGTAGGTACCATTGAAGTGGACTCTAAAGACCTGTATGAGCCATTTGATTTGGGGCTGACGTTCGGCACTGGTTTCAACTACCGCATCGCCTCACGCACTTGGCTCAATTTCGATTTGGCCTACGGACACGGGTTCACAGATATTGTCAAATCAGGCAAAGGCTTCAACAGAAATTTGAACCTGAACTTGGGCATCGCTTGGGGCTTGTAAAAACAAAAACCGTCCATCCAAGGTCGAAGAGCAAGGGGCAAAAAGGCAAGGGGCAAATGGGCAAAGGGCAAAAAGCAAAGGGCAAAAGCAGCTGGTTAGCCATTTGCTTTTTGCTTTTTGCCCTTTGCTTTTTGCCCATTTGCCCATTTGCCCTTTCCTACCCTCCTCTCCACACCAACTTCCCCACCTCATTTTCTTCCACCTTGCCCTCGTCCAGCAGGTAGCCCAGCACCTGGGCCACCGCGTCGTGGCGCTTGAGCGCGAACGCCGACAGTGCCTCCCCGAAGGACATCGGCTCCAGTCGCAGCACCTCCCGGATTTTGAGCGCGTAGGCATCGAACACCTCGGCTGGCACCTCGCTTTTGTTGCGCCCCGTACATACGTCGCAGATGCCACAGGGTTGAGTGTCTGATTCCGCAAAATAGCCCAGCAACATCTGGCTGCGACAGCGGCGCATCTCGGCGTAGCGGATGGCCTGCTCCGTGCGCTGTATCGCCCGCTGCTTGCGGAAGTTGAACTTGTCCATGTCAATGGTCAGGTTTTCAGCGGCCACCCGCTCGCGCACGAAGGTCAGTTGTGGCTTTTCT
>JAYSUY010000549.1:0-4377 GCA_043718855.1 Saprospiraceae bacterium
CGAGTGGTCAGCATCAGTTCGCTGGCCAAAGCCTTCGGTGCGCCGCTGGCGGTGCTGGCTGGCTCGGAGCGGATGGTGGCGGATTTCCGGGAGCGGAGCGAGACGCGGGTGTACGCTGGGCAGCCGAGCGCGGCTGCCGTACAAGCGGCCGCTCGTGCGCTCGCGCTCAACCGCACGAGCGGCGACGCGCTGCGCGAGCGGCTTTTTCGGAACGTCGTTCTTTTCAAAAAGGAAATGGCCGCGCTCGGCCTGTACGCACAAGGCGGGTTTTTCCCTGCCCAGATCATCGCCAACCTATCGGGCGAAGCGGCCCGAAAAGCGCACCATGCGCTGGCCCGGCAAGGCATCCGCACGGTGCTGGTGGCCGACCACGAAGGCACGGCGCGACTGTGCTTTTTGGTGACTGCCGAGCACACGGAAGCGATCAGGCAGGCTGCGGCAGCCGTATACTCAAACACAACAAACTGATTTTCAAATGGCTTACATTCAAGAATGCTCTTCGTGGCACCCACGCCCCGGCTGCAACTGCCACATCTGCCGCTCTGGGCCAACCGGCATCGCAGCCAACCACCTGCTCTGGCGTGAGCGCAAACAGATGCGCCAGTTGCCCCAGCCACCCACCAACTTCCAGTATGGGGTGCGCTGCTCCTGCGCCACTTGTCAGGCCACTGCTCAGGCGGAAGCCGAAATGCTTTACCCTCAGCCACAAGAAATGGCTCAAAGTTTTGCCTTGCCGCCCAAGAAGCCCTGCGGCTGCGGCTGCGCGCATTGCACGGGCAAACATTCAGAGATGGAAATGTGGGACGAAGTTTTGGACGAGCTCAGTCCCTCCTCCATAACATCGGCTGTGAACTACAATCGCGACAGTGCCACCCGCTTGGGCTGGGGTGCCTACCAGTACGACATCGTGGACAAGGTGCTGCGCCTCAATTTTTCGCCCGACGAGTCGTATTTCGCCGAATTGGTGGCGGACTGGCAAGCCGCCAACGGCCTGACACCCGACGGGAAAATAGGCACTGGCACTTGGGGCAAGATGAAAGCCATACTCGGCTTGGGCGGCGGCAGTTCGACTTCAACAGGCGGGGGCGGCTCGTCGAGCGCGCTCCGAATACCGCTGGTGGATACGGCCATGCCCGCTGGCAGCACATACACCGTGTCTAATTCCTCCAGAAAATATGGCACACCAGATACCATACGCGCGTTGAAATGGATCGCCGATGAGTGGCACAAGTTGTACCCCGACGTGAGATTTGGTGTGAATGACATCAGCCAACGGGGTGGTGGGAAACTATTTAAATCTGATGGGAGGACACCTGCGCACAGTTCGCACCGCGCAGGGCTGGATGCCGACGTGACGCTCACGCTGCGCAGCACCAGCGAGCGCATTGGGCAAAACCGTCGAGGCAGCCCTGTAGAAATAGTGAAGGACTATGCCGCCTACCAGCACATCGCCAGAGATTTTGTGGCACTGGTACTCCAAAACCCGGCCCTGAAAATCAAGACCATTTTCTTTTTCGACCGAAGCCTAAGCCCAGCCATTTCCAGATCGAAAGACTCTAATGATCATTACAAGCATTTTCACCTCCGGTTCTGTATGCCGCCTCACTACGCCGCTCAGATGAACTTGGGGGCCGTGTACGCCTCCGGGGAGACGAAGCCGAACTACAACTGTTGACCAAAAATTTTTAAGAAAAACATGAGACGCCTAATTGATGAAATCTTAGATCTGGAGGCAGGCCCCGCTCGCCCCTCCTGCGGCTGTGGCTGCCCCTCTTGTGCTGGCAAAACCTCGGCTCCGGCTTCCAACGAAATGGAAACGTGGGACGAGATATTGGACGAACTCAGCCCGGCCTCCATCTCATCCGCCATGACTTACAACCGGAAGAATGCCGCCCAACTGGGCTGGGGGGCTTACTTGGACGAAATCGTGGCCAAGGTGCTGCGCCTCAACTACACGCCCGACGAGCCTTCTTTCGCGTCCTTGGTCGCCGACTGGCAGTTGGCCAACGGCCTGACACCCGACGGGAAGTTGGGCAGAAACACCTGGGAAGCCATGAAGCGCATCTTGGGCCAGAAACCTTCTGGAGGGAGCGCTCCGGCCCCTTCCAGCCCCCAGCCTTCTGGCACCTACAACCCTTGGGCCTGCCCGGTCAACAAACCGGGCAGAGCCACAGACCGCTGCACCTCTCCCGGCTCGCTGGCCTGCCCAGCCATACCCAACCTGATGTGCATGAAAGGAGTGGGCAATACCCCGTTTGAGTACGTCCATGAAGTGTACAAAGACGGACAAACTGGGTTGGAAAGAGTAAAAAGGGGGCAAAGAGAGCGGGAGCAAAAGTTTGTCCCCGCTGTGCGGGATGCGCTGATTGCGTTCACCCAAAACATGGCTCGGTTCGGGATGCCCATCGACACGATCCTGACCTTAGGCTCACTGTATTGCCGGTGCGTCAGCGACACGAACAGCTTGAGCAACCACTCTTACGGCGAAGCCATCGACGTGGCTGGTGTGCGCTGGAAAAGCCCACAGTCCTTCAGTCGGGTGGCAGACACCGTAGTTCGTCCAACCAACCTCTACGACCCAGAGCAAGTGAGGCTTTTCCGTCGCATGGACGCTTGTCTGCGCCTGTCCTTCCCCAATGTGATCGATTACCACCGCTCCGACCACCGCGACCATTTCCATTGCGACCTGAATCGAGGCGGAAGCGCCAACCCAAAGGCGACCATCAATTTTGCGCAGGAAATGCTGGGCTTGGTGCTGAGAAGAACTGTCCCAATCACAGGCCGCATGGATACAGCCACCTATCAGGCCCTGTCGGAATTTTCCGGCATGAGCACCAACGACCTCAAAAACATCAGCAACTTGAACAGGGTGTACCGGGCGCTCTTCGAGCGAATAGCGGCAGGAAATTTTTGAACGGCGGCACCACCCACTATTTTCCACCACGACAAAACTCAGCCATGATGAGCACCATGTTTGCCACATCCCTCCGCACCAGCGGCGCAGCCCCAAAGTGCAACTGCCCCGTTTGCATTTCCACCGCCCGGTCAATGGAGATGGAATGGGAGCAGCCCGCGCCCAACTTGGGCCAATTTCAGAAGGCCGCCGCCTACAACCGCACTTCGGCCCAGCGCTTAGGCTGGGCCGCTTACCGCGACCGCATCGCCTCCCATTTATTGGGCTTAACACCTGGTACGGACGATCTTTCCTTCGCCGCAGCGGTGGCCCGATGGCAGTCGGGGCAGGGCCTGCAAGCCGACGGACTCCTCGGCCCCGGCACTTGGGCCATGATGAAAAGAAATTTGGGTCTGCTGAGCGGCCCAGCACCGCCCGGTGCCGCGCTGCCAGCCAAAGATACCAGTCTGCCGTTGCAAACCATCTACACGACCATCAACCTTGGCATCCCCGCCACGTCGCCCATCACGGGCATCTACATCCCTCCTACCTTCGTCCGCGAAGCACCGATAGAAATCATCGTCTGGCTGCGCGGGTTCAGCCAGACCGGCTCCATTGACCGCTATTGGAAGCAAGCGATGTTCCCCATGCGGGAAGCCGTGCTGCAATCAGGGCGCAACTGCATCTTGGTGGCCCCCACCCTCGGCCCAAGATCCCAGGCTGGCAACTTGGTCCGTCAGGGCGGATTCGACAGCTTCATCGGACAGGTGATGCAGCGGTTGGCCTCCGAAGGATTCCTCCGCTCCAATGCGCCCATCCGCAGCATTGTTTTGGCCTGCCACTCAGGTGGGGGAGGCCCGATGCTCAACATCGCCACGCTCGGCGACAAAGCCTCTCAACTCATCACCGCCTGCTGGGGCTTCGACTGCACCTACAACGCCGACAACGCCAGCCGCTGGTCCAAGTGGTCGGCCAGCCGCTGGCAGACCCAACTTTTCTTCTATTATAGGCCCGGCAGCGGCACTGCTAATCAGGCCGAGAGGCTGGCTTGCCTTACTCAGGGGCAGGGCAACGTCTTCGTTCAGCCCGCCAAGTTGGGTCACAACGAGCTGGTGCTGCCCGCTTGGCGCGAAAGGCTCGCGGGCCAGCCTGCACCGCCTTTCACCAAAAAATGCTCAAGCGGATCGTCGCGCGAGATGCTGGACGAAGCCTTCGAGTACGAACTCGCCCACTTAGAGCAAGCGGCGGCATACAACCGAGACAAGGGCACCTCCATCGGTTGGGGCAAACACCTCCAAGGCATCGCGCTGAAAGTGCTGCGCTTGCCGGGCATCCCCAGCGAACAGGTTTTTGCCCAAAAAGTAGCCGACTGGCAAGCCACGCAAGGCCTGACAGCCGATGGCAAACTGGGGCAAAAAACTTGGGACAAGATGAAGCCGCTGCTGGGTTTGGCACCCCAATCCAGCACCCCGTCAGCACCCAGC
>JAYSUY010000550.1:0-1616 GCA_043718855.1 Saprospiraceae bacterium
TCAAAATCCTTTTTTATCTGCCTAAATCTGTCCAATCCGTGTCCCATTGTTTCGCGGTGGGCGGTCAAAAGGGCTGCCTAAGTTTTTACTTCAATTCAAACCTAACCGGGTGCTCATCAGATCAATTAGCCACCCACCGCCACCACTTTTTCATGGATTATTTTGCCGAATCCCTCAAACTCCACCGCCTTCACAAGGGAAAAATTGCTGTGATCGGCAAGATGCCCGTAGAAACCAAAGATGACCTCTCCACCGTCTATTCACCCGGAGTGGCCGCTCCCTGCGAGGCCATCGCTAAGGACCCCGAAGCCGCCTACGAGTACACCATCAAAGGCAACACGGTGGCTGTGGTCACCGATGGCTCGGCGGTGCTGGGCTTGGGCAACATCGGCGCACTGGCCGCCATCCCGGTCATGGAAGGCAAAGCCATGCTGTTCAAAAAATTTGCCGACCTCGATGCCTTCCCCATCTGCCTCGCCACCCAAGATACCGACGAGATCGTGCAGACCATCCGCAACATCGCACCGGTATTCGGTGGCATCAACTTGGAAGACATCTCCGCGCCGCGCAGTTTTGAGATCGAGGAGCGCTTGCAGGATTTGGGCATCCCGGTCTTCCACGACGACCAGCACGGTACGGCCATCGTCGTCATGGCCGCCCTCATCAATTCCTCCAAAGTGCTGGGCAAAGACCTGAACGGGATGAAAGTGGTCATCAACGGAGCCGGAGCCGCCGGGGTCGCCATCGCCAAACTGCTCAAAGGCTACGGTATGGAAAACCCCACCATCAGCGTCCGCGAGATCATCCTCTGCGACCGCAAGGGCGTGCTGCACGCCGACCGCGAAGACCTCAACGACTCGAAACGCGCCACGCTCGCATTCACCAACCCCAACCAGGTCAGCGGCACGGTGTTCGATGCGCTGCACGGTGCCGACGTGTTCATCGGGGTCAGCAGCGCTAACCTGCTCCACGCCGACCACATCAGCACGATGGCCCCCGATTCCATCGTGCTGGCACTGGCCAACCCGATCCCTGAAATTATGCCTGAAGAGGCTTACGCAGGCGGCGCGGCCATCGTAGGCACGGGCCGCAGCGACCTGCCCAACCAAGTGAACAATGTGCTGGGATTCCCCGGCGTGTTTCGGGGCGCGATGGACGCTCGCGCGCCGCGCATCACCCTGAGCATGAAGTTGGCTGCCGCACTCGCTATCGCATCATGTGTGGAAAATCCTACCCGCGACCTCATCATACCCGCTTCTTTGGACAAAAAAGTGGCGCAGCGGGTGGCGGAAGCGGTGTACGCAGCAGCAATGGCGAAGTGAACGATGAAGCATGAAGCATGAAGTATGAACGATGAAGTATGAACTCGTACCACCTTCGCCTTCGGCTACGGCGGGTAACGTGGTAAAAATGACCACATGACGAATGACTCAATGACCCCCAATGACGAAATGACTCAATGACGAACTTATGGAAGACTGGCAATTAGACTTTGAATGGATGCGGGTGCAGCACTACGTGAAAGATGCGATGCGCCGCGATGCCGTGCCTGACCTGAACATGGTGCTGATGCTCATCGGCATACAGGAGTTGGGCCGCTGGAAAAAGGCTTTTAC
>JAYSUY010000056.1:0-6612 GCA_043718855.1 Saprospiraceae bacterium
CGGATTTTTTTGGAGCGTAAAGGGGCATCTCGAAAAATCCGTGTCTAATCCGTCTAACCCGTTTGATCCGCGTCCCATTGCTGTCTCGGTGCGGCACTCGCTCAGCGCAGCACCACCAATTTCTTGCTCGCCTGGCTGCTGCTCGTTTTCAAAACCAAGAAATAAACACCTGGACTCAGGTGGGCATCGAGCGTGATTTCCGCTTGCGGGCCAGCGTCGTAGGATTCGTTCAGGAGCGTTTGCAGCACCCGGCCGTTGAGGTCGCAGAGCGAAATGTGTACCTGCTCTGGCCGCGAAAGCGTGTAGCGAAGAGTAGCCTGTTCCGAAAATGGGTTGGGTTGGCAGTCAAAAAACTCAATCGCGGATGACTCCGGCTGTTGAACAGACGTGACTGCCCCGTTGGCATGAAGCGTGACTACGCCGTAGGCTGGCACCGGCACCGCCGCATTTCCATTCTGGAAATTGGCCGTGCCCGCTGCCCAGTAACTGCCCGATTTGGAGGTGCGGCTTTCAAAAGTCTGGTTCTGCACCGCCAGGCCGGGTATGCTGACGTTGGCAGTGCGGGCTGTGGCGGAGGTGTTCAGAAGCACCACCGTGACGGCTCCGGTGGCCGGGTGCGTGTAGGCGCTTGCCTGTAAATCAGTGCTGTTGCTCACTGTCGCGTTCACCCGATAGGCACCTGGGCGGATGTGCTTGAAAAAGTGCTTGGCCGCCACGTACTTCGCAGAATTGGCACCCAGTGCCTGAGTGGTCAGCCCAAAATCGGTCAGTTGTCCAGTGTCGTCTGCGTCGGTAAAAGTCCAGTAAATCCAGGCGCTCTGGCGGCCCGTGGTGAGGGCCTGGTGGATGCGCAGGGCCAAACTCCAGGCGCCGTTCGCAGGAAAACCAGCTGCCGGCGAGAGCCAGGCGGGCTTTTCGCCGGAGGTCTCGGTCATCCAAGATTTTTTGTTGAAAGCCCTGAAACCCTTCACGTTGGCCGGGATGCCGGGTGCCGGGCTGGCTTGCCAGCCGTTGGCCCACCAGTTCCAGAGCGTGGAGGTGGCCCCAGAAGCGCTCGCCCCGTCGCTGTCGTAGCCGTGAATGCAGAAAAAATCTACGGCGTTGCTGGCCTGCTGATCCAGCGCAAGGTTGGCGAGGTATTGCAGGTTTTTGTGTACCGGACCGCCGTACTCCCACATACCGTAAGCGTCGCCGCCGAGCAAGTCCTCCGGCCCCATCAGGCGGATGTCCTTGAGTTCGCTGTCCTGATCGAATGCAGCGCGGACGGCTTTGACCGCCGTCAGGTATTGCGACGAGAGCGGGTAGGTCGCGCTGTTGTAAAACTGCTCAAAATTGAGCTCGTTCTGGATGCTGATGGCGTAAAAACGCACTTTGTGAAAGCGCTGGTAGCCTTTGACGTAGGCCGCACAACTGCGGGCAAACTGGGTGAGCGAACTGGTCGGCCCGCTGCCGTCGTTGAAAACTGCCAGCGGCGTACCCGACACATCCAATCGGCCTCCGGCAAAATTGCCTCCCCAGACGAAGGGCCATTGGGTCCCCACGACCGGGCCGGGCCACCAGTTTTGATTCCAAGCATTGCCCGAACTGATCTTGACCCAGGGAACCGGCGACCAAAAAGAGCCGACGAGTTTGAAGTCGCCTAAGGCTTGCTGCTGCGCCAAACCTTCGCTCACGGCACCATCGGTGGCGTAGGTAAAATAGGCGATGTTCTGCTCCGTGTTGGGGCCCATCACCGCGATGGGAGCATTCAATCCGCCAAACAAACGACCGTAATCTTGCGGCCCGGTGTAGGTTCGCACCCGGTTGTTTTCGGGGCCATCGGGGTTGGCTGGATCTTCCAGATTGAACACGTTTGTAGTGGCAGAACCCATGAACCAGGGCGAATAACAACTCAGGTTGGAGTACGGCGCAGCTAATTGTGGTGTGAGGTCAACGCGGTAAATACTACACCCCAAGTCGTTGTAGTACAGTTGCTTCCACCAAGCCTGATTGCGATCTCCATCGCCCTGGTGCGCCCCGAAGCCATCTATGATCTGTTGCTTTTCTTGGAGCAGCACGGTGACGTTGCCGTTTTGGGCCATCAGCCCGGCGCAGCCAAGGGTGAGCAGGAACAGTGCAGAAATTTTTTTCATGGTGCAAGGTTTTGGTGAACGAGATGGTGGTGACTGTTCTAAATTTCAGCGAAAAATTTCCTGACCTCGGTCGCGTCTTTCGGCTTGATGCGGCCTGAGAGGATAAGCCGCAGTTCGCGGCGACGGGCAGCACTGTCGTACAGGTTTTGCTCCTCGTTGGAGAGCGGCAGCACAGGCGGCACCAGAATAGGGTTTTTCCTTTCGTCATCCAGGGCTACAAAAGTAAAATAGGCGTGATTGCAACGGCGAGGCTGCTGCCCCTTAAGGTTGCTGGCAAATACTTCCACATATACCTCAACCGAAGTATTGAATGCCCTCGTCACATTGGCCTCCAAAGTGATGACATCACCCAACATAATGGGGTTTTGGAACGAGATGTGGTCCACCGCAGCCGTCACGACATGGGCTTCGCAGTGTTTGCCCGCGCAGATGGCACAGGCGATATCCATCCAACGCATGAGATAGCCCCCCATCAGGTTGCCCATTGGGTTGGTGTCGTTAGGCATGATCAGTTCGGTCATCACCGTGCGACTGTCGGAGACTTTTTTGGGGGGAGGAATTTGCTTTGACATATTACGGGTGCAGTTATGAGGTGTGAGTTATGAGTTATGCCTTGCACGGGGCGGGTTGTTCATTACAAGCCTTCTGCAACGTGCATTATATTTGTGCGGATGGTGGTGGGCAGGTTGAACGACGCGGCAAAAGTGAGAAAACATCTGGTGCCTGTGCGGGTTCGCTATGCAGTTGTGCCGTATAACTCATATCTCATAACTACTTATTCTCCAAGCCTTCCAGCATCTCCACCACCGTCCGGTTCAGGTTTTCGATAGCCAGCGGCAGGTTCCAGCCCGCCCGGTTGCGCGGCTCCACGAAGTTGCTGATGCTGCGGATTTGTAAAAAAGGTACCCCTGCCAACAGACAGGCGTAAAAAAAGGCAGCCCCTTCCATGCTCTCCACCTGCGCATCAGGATATCGCTGGCGCAATGCGGCGATAGAGGCCGCCGCCCCGTGTACTTGATTGACTGTCAGTCCATGTACCGCAGGCAAAAAGGCAGATTGCGCTGCTTGCGGGCAATGCATTGCACCCGCTTGGAAAGGCGGAACATCAGCCCCAAGCAGCCCTAAGTCAAAAAGATCGGTAAAGCGCCCATCAGCCTCTTCCACACCCAGATCAGCAAAACGTTCGGTGCCGACGCACAGCACGTCGCCGATCTGCAACTCGCGGTCGAGCGCACCCGATATGCCCACGTTAAGAGCCAATTGAGGCTGTTGATGGGCGAAAAAATGCCCCAGCCGAAAAGCCGTCGCCACCATGCCCACGCCCGTGACGAGCACCCGCACGCTCAGGTTTTTTTTCTCAAAAACGCCCTCGCCGTGTCGGGCGAAGTTTTGTTCCAGATGCGCCAGCACGGGAGCGATCTCAAAGGGTGTGGCAGAAACAAGGAGAATTTCCATGAAGAGGAAAAAGTAATTGACGAGGGTACAGGGCGAAAATGTGCCGAACAGAAGAAGAAAGGGGGCTAAGGAACGTGTAAACAATAACTTATCACTTTTGGCTGATTCCTTTCTGCTCATACATCCCATCTTTTTGATTAAATAGCCCCACTATTCGCACAAAAAGATAGTTGTCTGAGCAAAAAGGGATCTACCCAAAAGTAACAAGTTATTGTTTACACGTTCCTAAAACGGAGCAATCAAGGTACTTTTGGGCCGCAAAACTCAACAAAATATGGCGAAGCCATCACCTTCATCCACAATGCTGCACACATGGAACGCTTCCCAGAGTTACCTACGACAAGGCTGAAACTCCGGCAAATCCAAGCCGACGACATACCCAGCCTGATCAAGTATGTGAACAACAAAAAAATCGCCGACCAAATCCTCAACATCCCGCACCCCTACGGCGAGCCGGACGCGGTGTTCCGCATCGGCTATGTAGCGCAGGGCTTCAAGGCCAAAACGCGGGTCGTGTTCGCCATGATTTGGAAAGAAACGGGCGAACTGATTGGCGAAATCAGCCTCAACTACCGCGACGCAAAAGGCGTTGCCGAACTAGGTTACTGGGTGGGCGAGCCGTTTTGGAACCAAGGAGTCGCCACCGAAGCCATCGCAGCAGTGCTGGATTTTGGTTTTGAAAAACTAGGGCTGCACACGGTTTTTGCCACTTGTTATCCGGCAAACAAAGCCTCTCAGAAGGTTTTGACAAAAAACGGCATGGCGGAAGAAGGCTCCAATGGCAATGTCTTGCAGTACATTTTAAGGAAAAAGGCGAAATCAGTATGAACAGCGAAATCATAAAAAATCACTTTATTAAACAGTTTGCTGCCGAGCCGCAACTGCTTGTTCGTGCGCCAGGCCGCATCAACCTAATTGGCGAGCACACGGACTACAATGGCGGTTTCGTGTTGCCCGCAGCCATCGACAAAGCGATTTGGTTGGCGGCAAGCCCGCGCCCAGATGGGAGGTTTGCATTTTTCGCTGCCGATTTGGGCGAGCAATACCTGTCGGAAAGCAACACACCGGTTTTTCAGCAAAAAAAATCTTGGGCCAACTACTTACTGGGCGTAGTCAGCGAAGCCCAACGTGACGGACTGAACATCGGCGGGCTGAACGTGGCGTTCGGGGGCGATGTGCCGCTCGGCGCAGGGCTGTCTTCATCGGCGGCTTTGGAGAGCGGGATGATGTTTGCGCTCGACAACATTTTCGGCCTGGGGCTTTCCCGCATGGACATCGTGCGGTTGGCGCAGCGTGGCGAAAACAATTTTGTAGGCATGAAATGCGGCATCATGGATATGTTCGCTTCGGTCATGGGGCGCGAAAATCACGTTGTCCGGCTGGACTGCCGCAGCCTCGATTCCGAGTACTTCCCTTTTGAAAACGACGATCTCTCGATGCTGTTGCTGGACAGTCATGTGAAGCACCAGTTGGTTGATTCTGAATATAATACGCGCCGCGAGGAGTGTGAGGCGGGAGTCGAAATTTTAAAAAAATACGACCCGCAGGTGGGCAGTCTGCGTGATGTATCGGCAGTGTTTTTGGCAGAACATCGTGCTGATTTACCCAGCGTAATTTTCCAGCGCTGCCAGTTTGTAGTCGAGGAGATTGCCCGTGTGGAAGCGGCTTGCGCGGCTTTGCAGTTGGGCGATTTTCAGCGCGTCGGCCAGTTGATGTTTGCTGGACACGACGGCCTGAACTTGCAATACGAGGTGTGTGTGCCAGAGACCAATTTTTTGGTGGAGCAGGCGCGTGGGCGGATTTTGGGCGCACGGCAAATGGGCGGCGGCTTCGGCGGATGTACGCTCAATTTGATAAAATCAGACGAGGTAGATTCGTTTTTAGAAGACGTTTGCGGAAAATATCAACATCGTTTTGGCTTAACCCTCAAGGCTTACCCTGTGCGGCTAACAGGCGGCGTAGAAGTGACCTGAAGCAGATTAACACTTAAGAACGGTGCTGGCATTTTGTGTTTTACCCGCCGCTGCTGCGGTCGGCAACAGTCAAATCTTCATGGTAGGCTATGAGATGTTGGCCAATCCGCAGCGCGACATCACGCCGGAAATGGCGGCTGCCATGTTGCGGGCGCAGTCTTTGGAGCGTTTTAAGTAGCCCCAAACCAATTGTTTCATTGCCAAGATTAATCTTTGCTTGGTTTTTCGGAACCCCTGAACGTACATTTGCGCCCTCGAAAAGCCCGGTGCTATTTTCAATAGGGAGCCGGGCGAGTATTTCTCATTTAAATTTTCAACCACAGCACAACATGGCAGTCAAAATTCGCCTGCAACGCCGAGGCCGCAAACAAGCGCCTTTTTACCACATCGTAATCGCCGACAGCCGCGCACCCCGTGACGGCCGCTTTATCGAAAAAATCGGCACTTACAACCCACTCACCATTCCTGCTACCATCGAACTAAACCGCGACCGTGCTTACGAGTGGCTCAAGGTGGGCGCACAACCCACTGATACAGTGAATGCTATCCTCCGTTTTAAAGGAGTACTGCTTCGCAAGCACCTTGATCGGGGTGTTGCAAAAGGTGCGATGACAGACGAGCAAGCCGCTGAGAAACTGACGGCTTGGATTGAGCAGAAAGAAGGCAACGTCACCACCCGCCGCGAAAAAACAGCAGAGGTGAAGCGCAAAATGGTGATCGCCGTTGATGGAGTAGCCAAAGTGAAAGTCAAGCCTGTACCTGTAGTAGTAGAAGAAGCGCCTGCTGAGGAGGAAGAAGCGGTTGTAGAGGCTGCGGAAGAAGCAGTTGTAGAGGCCACACCAGAAGCGGTTGTAGAGGCTGCGCCAGAAGCAGAAGCAGTTGTAGCGGCCGCACCAGAAGCGGTTGTAGAGGCAACTTCGGAGGTAGTGGCGGAAGAGGCTCCTGCAGCAGAATAATTTTTTTGCCAACGCTTTGTCTTCTCATCAGGGTATCTACCTTTGAGCCGGAAGATTGTTATTACAGACCTGATAAGACCCCCTGTGGTTCTTATC
>JAYSUY010000551.1:0-4361 GCA_043718855.1 Saprospiraceae bacterium
CCCATTTGGGGGAGGGGTCGGGGGTGGGGTTGACACGGGGAGGGGTCGGGGGTGGGGGTGCCGAGCGCAAAGCCCCAACATCCCCCACATAAACATCAGCCCTGCCCAGTTTTCGGAAGAAAAACGCACCGAGAGGTAGGGGACAAACCACAGAAACACCACCGCCCAGCGCAGCCAATTTCCCAGCCGCTCATCGCCGGAAGTCGTTGATAACCAATGCGCCCAGCGGAAATAAACCCAGAGGCAGAGCCAGCCGGTGAGCAAGCGCAGCAAAAAAACTTGGGTGAAAGGGTTGCTCAGCCCCAGTGCTTCGGCAACGCGAATGAAACCGTAGGCCAGCATCGGTTGCAGCCCTGGGCGGATTTGCGCGGCGAATTCCCAAGGCAAATCAGCCTCAGGTGTGCGGCCCAACTTGTAGTTGGCAAATTCAAGAATCTGGAAATGCTCGTCGGGGTGGTGGTAGCCCTCGCTAAACCAAGCCGTGAGTGCGTACACGACCAGCCCGATGGGGAAAAGGTGGGGCTGAATGCGGGCGACGAGTGGTTTCATGGGGTAAAAGTAGAACTCGTTTGGCCGTTGGCCCTTGACTTTTTATTCATCAAGGGCCAACAGCCAACATTCAAAAGTCTTCAAAATACACCCGTGCGTTGCGGTTGTAGTTGCGTTTCATGCTGGTGGCATCGCCGTAGTTGTCGTTCTCTTGACCTTGCGCATTGCGCTGATAGAGTGTGACTTCCCAGCGTGGATTGCTGATTTCGCCGCGAGCGTTGGAGTGCAGGAGCATGAAGTCTTCGCCCGCCAGCGAGGGGTTGTAGAACAGGAATTTCACGTTGTTCTGCTGGGTGGTGGGGAACTTGTAGTACACCCAAATTTCGTAGGGCGGTGCGCCGGGGTCGTCTTCCACATGGATGAGATCATCGGGCCTGCCGAAGCGCATGAAGGTGCGGCCCCGGTCACTTTCGAAGCCGTAACGGAAGCCGCTTTTGAATTTTGCATCGGCGGCGCGGGCGGTTTCCATGTATTTTTGGTAAGCAATATCGGGGTTGTTGGGGTCGCGGGTCACGAAGTGGCGGAACAGGTAGAAGCGCATTTTTTTCAAGTCGCCCTGTTTCAAAATCCCCTTCAATTCCTCCGATTCGCTGCCAGCAGCCAGCACTCCGATGGCTTGCAGCGCGAAGCGAAGCGTGGGTTCATCCAAATCCTGCACGAACTGCTTGGCCACCAGTTCTTCGGTCAGGTCGCTGGGCTTAACCTCCAAGAAGGGGTTGCTGCGCTGAAAACTGACTTGGCGCGAGGTCAGCAGGTCGTTGGCTGAGTTGCGGATTTCGACCGTGAGCGTGTAGTTGCCGCTTTCGAGTTTGCTGATGTCCATCTGGGCCAGTACGGCATCGATGGGTGTAGGTTTTTTCTTCTGGTTGCCCATCGTGATCACCTCGCGGATACCGTTACCTTTCTCACGCTCAATGAAATAGCGCACGAGGTAGCCTTCTGCCGACACGTTTTTGATGGAGTGGTACACCTCGGTGTAGAAGGCCAGCCGCACCGCATTTTTGTCGTAAAAACTGAACGGCAGCGGCTCCAAAAAATAGCCATTTTTGCTGAACGAACTCTCCGAGTTGTCGGCCTTGAAGCCGCGCAGCAACTGCAACTGGGCCAAATGGATTTTTTCCTTGCCCACCGAAACCTCCACCGGCACAGTGTAGGAGTCCTTGTTTGCCGGGTTATTCACATCGGCGCAGATCACCTCGAGGGTGTAGTCGCCGTTGGGCACTACGAAGCGTTTCACATCCAGCAGCGTCTGCGGCGTGGCCGTGAGCGGGCTGTTGAGCACGTATTTTTCAAAACTGACCACCTTGTCGCCCTGCTTGAGCATGATGGTGATCTCGGCACTGGCCTGCATTTGCAAGCTGTCTATCCGCTTGAACAGGATGGTCTGGGCCGCGATTTCGAGGTTGACCTCTACGTAGGGCTGGTCGGGTGTGGCAAATACGGCCCACGACACGCCGATATCGAGCGCACGAGCGGTGTGGGAAAAAAGCAGGAGGCAGAGGAGGAGGAGGAGGCTGGTGAGCGAGCGACGCTGGGTGGCAAGTGGCCCTCCTTCGCCTACGGATACGGCAGGCAAGTAGGGAATGGTTCTGTTTTTCATTGCAAACACTTTTTTAAACGGTGAACAGAGGGGGGCTGCAAGGGGAAATTGGACGACTGACCTGTGATGTAACGGCTCCCGCCAATTTCCCCGAAAAGTCGGGGTTTTGCAGGAAACGCGCCCGACAACTTTTTGGATAAGTGAGGTTTCTGAGGCGGTAGGTTACTGTCATTTTTGCGACTCTAGGATTCTGTCAGCTACCTTTCGCTCTCTTCCCTCAAACGTCTTCGTTTTCCGTAAAATGCTTTCGCTGTTTTTCTTGCGCAAATTTTCCGGCATTGAAATCCTGCGAGCGATTGCGGGCGATGGAGAGGGTCTTCCAAGCCTCATCTTTCAGCATTTTGGCGATAAAAATGATCTGCCCGATATGGTACGGGTAGTGCGCTAGTTGGCGGTTGAGGGCTTCCACAACGGTGTGGCCTTCATTGCGGATGTACACGATTTGGCTCAAATCCTCTGGCTTTAGGCCCTCCAGCGCGGCAAAAAAGCAGTCCCAACCGCGTTGCCACAGGGCCAGCACTTCGGATGCGTCCAAGTCGTCGTACTCAAATTCGGCATCGCGGTTGCGCCAGGGTTTTTCGCCGTCGGCGGTGAGGAAGTCGGTGAAGCGGGAGAGCATGTTGCCTGCCAAGTGTTTCACAATTAGGGCGATGCTGTTGCTTTCGGCATTGTACTGCCAGAACAGTTGGTCGCCTGAAAGTTGGTGCATGGCCTGTTCGCCGATCTTTTTGTAGTAGCGAAACTGCTTATTGAGGCTGTCAATATAGTTGAGTGCGTCCATGTGTGAGGTGGTTGTGTTGTGCAGCAAAATTCATGTTTCAGAGCCTGTCCTTCTCCCTACTTTTGCCCGCTTTCTCTGTCGTATTAGGCATCGCGCTCAATTCTCAATTTTCAATTCAAAAAGTAATGTCCAAAGTTCTCATCGTTGGCGCAGGCGGCGTAGGCCGCGTAGTCGCCTACAAATGCGCTCAACACCGCGACGTGTTCGGCGAAATCCTGCTCGCTTCGCGCACCCAATCCAAATGCGATGTCATCGCGGATGCCATCCATGCTGCCTACGGGGGCAAAAAAATCGAAACGGCCCGTCTGGATGCCGATAACGTGGCAGAAACAGTCGCCCTCATCCAACAGTTCAAGCCCGACTTGGTCATCAATGTAGCCTTACCGTACCAAGACCTCCCGCTCATGGACGCTTGTCTCGAAACAGGCACAAATTACATGGACACAGCCAATTACGAGCCGAAAGACGTAGCCAAATTCGAGTACTCGTGGCAGTGGGCCTATCAGGAGCGGTTCAAGCAGAAGGGCATTATGGCCTTGCTTGGCTGCGGGTTTGACCCCGGCGTGACCTCGGTGTACACCGCCTATGCCGCCAAGCACTACTTCGATGAAATCCACGAACTGGACATCGTGGATGCCAATGCTGGCGATCATGGCAAGGCATTCGCCACCAATTTTAACCCCGAAATCAACATCCGGGAGGTGACGCAGCGCGGCAAATACTGGCAAAACGGCGAGTGGGTGGAGACCGAGCCGCACGAAATCTGGAAGGACATCAACTACCCAGAAATTGGCCCCAAGCGTTCCTACCTCATCTACCACGAGGAGTTGGAAAGCCTCGTCAAAAACTTCCCTACCCTGCGCCGCGCACGGTTCTGGATGACTTTCGGGCAGGAATACCTCACCCACCTCCGTGTGATCCAGAACATCGGGATGGCTGGCATCGCGCCCGTCAAATTCAAGGGCATGGACATCATTCCCCTCGAATTTTTGAAGGCTGTGCTGCCTGCACCGGAGGATTTGGGCGAAAACTACACCGGCTACACCAGCATCGGTTGCCGCATCAAGGGCGTGAAGGACGGCCAAGAGCGCACCTACTACGTCTGGAACAACTGCTCACACGTGGATGCGTACAAAGAAACGGGCACTCAGGGGGTCAGTTACACCACTGGCGTACCCGCCATGATCGGTGCTCGCATGATTTTGGAGGGAAAATGGAGCGGCAAAGGCGTATTCAACGTGGAAGAAATGAACCCCGACCCGTTCATGGAGCGGCTCAACGCCGATGGTCTGCCCTGGCACGAGCAGGTGGACGGAGACTTGGGGATGGATTAAGCAAGTGTGGCACACCTCGAAGGTGTGCCACACTTTTTGCGAACTGTTTTTCAATAGGACTTTCGCACAACCCCGGAGGGGTTGAACGTGAATAGCC
>JAYSUY010000552.1:0-4360 GCA_043718855.1 Saprospiraceae bacterium
TTCGTCACCCAAAAATACCTCGGTTATCCGCTTTTCAGCACCTTCTTTTATCCTCGCAGCCCCCCCCCGGCTGTTGCATTTGAACCTTGAATCTGCGACCTGCTGGAAAGCAAGTAGTTCGTTCTTTGAAAAGACAGTCGCAGACCGCTCTGCCGCCTTTCGGGGAGGAAAGTCCGGACAACATAGAGCACCGCGCCACCTAACGGGTGGGGGGCTGTCGGGAAACTGGCGGTTCACAGCACGTGTCACAGAAAATAACCGCTTCTTGGCTGTTGGCTTTTAGCCTTTGGCCATTGGTTGCTAATGGCTAATGGCCAAAAGCCAACGGTCAGGAAGTAAGGGTGAAAACGTGCGGTAAGAGCGCACGGCCGAGTCGGGCAACCGACGGGCGGATAAACCTCGCGGGTTGAAATGTCATGTAAACCCTGTGTTCGGATTTATTCCGGGGGCAGTGTGGCTCGCACGCCGGCTCGGGTTTCGGCCAAAGCCAGCAGGGAGGGTAGGCAGAACAGACGCGCCGGGCGACCGGACGCGCCAGATAAATGGCAGAGACTCTGAGTAATCGGAGTACAGAATCCGGCTTATAGGTCTGCGGCTTTTTTTCTTTTTAGGGCTTGAACATCCCCTCCACCTCTGCCTGAAACGCCTTCGCCACCACTTCGCGCCTGGTTTTAAGGGTCGGTGTGAGCAGCCCATTTTCGGGTGTCCAGGGTTCGTGGAGCAAGTGAAACTCCCTCACTTTTTCGATGCTGCCCAGCCGCTCCTCGTTGATGCGGTCGAGTTCTTGGCGGTATAATTTTTCCACTTTAGGGTTCAAAACCATAAACTGCGGTGCCGTCCAATGCACCTTGTTTTCCTTGCACCATGCTTCGAGGTGGTCAAAATTGGGTACCAGCAAAGCCGCCACAAAGGGCTGATTGGCTCCCAGCACCATTGCCTGACTGATGAACGGCGACAGCGTAAGTTGCTGTTCTACAAAGGCTGGCGCGACAAACTTGCCAGTAGTAGTCTTAAAGATTTCGCTGCGCCGCCCCGTTATTTTCAAAAAACGCTTGTGCTCAAAGCGGCCTACGTCGCCGGTTCGGAACCAGCCGTCAGGCGTGAAGCGGGCCGCCGTTTCGTCAGGCAGGTGCAGGTATCCGAGCATCACGTTGGGGCCGCGCACTTCTATATCTCCGTCGCCTTGCTCATCAGGCTGACTGATGCGTACCTCCACCCCTGGGGCGGGTATGCCCACTGTGCCGAAGCGCACACCGCCCGGCTCGAAGCGATTGAACGCGATCACCGGGCTGGTCTCTGTCAGGCCGTAGCCTTCGCGTACGTCAATCCGCGCAGCGGAGAGCAGTCGGCCCAAACGTGGTTGCAAAGCAGCCGCGCCCACCGCGATGTACCGGATGCGCCCCCCCATTTTCTTGCGCCAGTGGCGAAACACGAGCCAGTCGGCCAGCAGCCGTTTCAGGGCATAGTCCAGTGGCATACCGTGTTCGCCAGAGTACGGGTAGCGCTCGCCGAGGCGGATGGCCCAATCCATGATGCGTCGTTTCAGCGGGCCAGCTTGGTCGCGTTCTTCCAGCATCCGCTCGTACATCCGTTCCAGTATGCGCGGCACAGCAGTGATAAAATCGGGGCGTACCTCGGCAAATATTTCAGGCAGGTGTTCAACCTCATCGGCGTACCACACTGGCACTCCCGCTGCGTGGTAAGCGTAGGTCACCATCCGCTCGAGAATGTGGCTCAGTGGCAGGAAACTGACAGTAGTGCTTTGTGGACCGATGGGTACGATGGCCAGCACAGATTTAACATTGCTGACAATGTTGAAATGGCTGAGCATCACGCCTTTGGGTACTCCGGTGGTGCCAGAGGTGTAGAGCAGCGTGGCTAAGTTTTCGGGCCGGATGCCGTCGCGCACATAGCGAATTTTGTCGAGGTCGTGCTGCGAAGGCTCGCAAGCGAGGTCGTCCCAAGAGAGGTATGAGGTATGTGGTGTCGTGCTTTCAAAAGAAAAAATAAATTCGAGCGAAACCCCAGCGGCGGTCAGTTTTTCCAGCATATCCTCATTGCTCACGAAGCAGCCGCGCAGGACTGCGTCGCGGGCGATGTGGGCCACCTCGTCGGGGCGGGCGGTGGCGTGTATCGGCACTGGCACGATGCCGATTTGGAGCATGGCGGCATCGGCGATGGCCCATTCGGGGCTGCCACAGTGGGCCAGCACCCCGATGTGGTCGCCGTGCCGGAGGCCGCGCCGGAGCAGTCCTGCGCTGATGCGCTCCCGCTCGGCGAGCAGTTCGTCGGTGTTCCAAGTGCGCCACTGCCCGCTGTGCCTACCCGCGAGCGACATCTGCTGCGGGAAGCGGTGGCGCTGGTATTCTAAAATTTCAAACAGCCGGGTGAAGTCCATGTGTAAGTTGAATTTTGTGCTTCGCAAATGTACTTCGCGCTGCACTATTCCTCCACACACGGTACTCCCGAACGCATTCGCATATGCGTTCGGGAGAATTTAGTACCCATAAAGTTCTTTGATGATTTTTCGTTTTTTTCTGTCTTCGTAAGTGGCGTGGAGGGCGAACTGAGGTATCAGAAGTTGGCGAGGGCGAAATAGCCTAGGTCCCGCAAGACCATGTCGCCGCGGCGGGCCACTTTCAGCACCCGGTCGGCAGCCCCTTGGTCGTTGTCCCGGTAACTGCCCACGTCGTAAAGGGCAAACGCCTGGCGGGTGTAGTTGTAGACCGTCTGCACCCGCAGGGTGGCTGTCTGCTCGCCCTTCGAGTGGCTTGACGGGAAGTGTTCCGACAGGCAGGAGGGCAACTTCGTATCCCGAACGCTTTCGGTATCTGCCAAAAACACGTTGCAAAACTTGTCCAACAGGCCCGCCCCCGACCACCAGCCCCCCTCGGTGCGGAGCGCACGCCCAAGTTGCCGCTCCAGCGTCAAGCGAAGGAGGACATGCGAAAAAGTCGAGTGTGCGCGGCCCCAATCGGTCGTGCAGGCTCGACTTGTGCAGCGTACCGCCAAACATTACCCCGATCCGCAGCGCCCAGTCCCGAAGGTTGTTCTTCCCTGACTGCACCATCTGGAAAAACGCTGGCACTAAGTGACTGGCCGAAACCTTCTTGGATTCCAGAACATGGTACCCCCTCTCCCACGCCACCCGCTCAACCGAAGCCGGGTCGTCAAGGTTGAAACCTTCGAAAACACAGGGGGCTTGCGCCACTTCGAGGCGACTCTTTATCTTTACCATCGTCGAAACAGTTGGTGGTGATTGATTTTGGCAAACCAAAACTCCTTTACTGTTTCGTCTTTTTCAATGAACTTCAATCTTTTACACCTTCCGTATTTCTTCCTGAACGCCTATGCGGCAACTCGGGGCCAGACTCCCCATGGGATAGCGAGCCTGTTTTCGCCAAAGTCCAGCGGGACTGCTGCGGGTTGGAAGGGATGGGTGGGGCAGCCTGAACTTTGACGAGTTCGGCGACGAGTGCGCCGGGACGAAGAAGGCCGGCGCGGCGCAGCAGTACATCGGTCGGCTGGGCAAGACAGAACTGGGCCGGGTGGTGGTAGTGGGCAGTTACTGCCGGTCGGGCTGCTGGTGGACGCAAACCTTTTCCTCTCCGAGGCTTGGTTCGAGGAGGCGAAAAAGAAAGAGTGGAAGCAGCTCCACATCCCTGCGGGCAGGGAGTTCAAGACCAAGATAGACTTGGCAAAAGAACGGTTCCAGCGGGCCATGGAACGGGTGCTGGACTTCCGGGGAGTGGGCTGCGACTCGATCTACGGGAGCGACGCGTCCTTCCGGCGCATGGTGGGCAGGCAAGCCATGGCAGAGGCCCGCGCAGAGCGGTATCTTGCGGAGCGCACTATCAAGACTGCAAGTCTGAACTGGGCATTGACGAACTCCAAGCATTGAAGTACAGGGCCGTCATGCATATGCTGGCACTGTGCGCTGGGGCCTTGATTTACATCGCCGACATGAAAATTGCCTTTCGAAAACAACAGCAGGACATTTAGGCTGTACAGAAGCAACTCCCACATATCCAAAGGCTTCCTGATTTGCCACTGGCTAATGTCAAAGAACTTTTGAGAGCAGCCTTCCCCTTGCCTGAAGTGACCAAGGAAATGGCTGTCCAACTTCTTGTCAGTCAGTTGTTTAATAGAAGCAGGGCAACTCAGCCAAAAAACCCAAAAGCCAAAACACTAACTTACATTGTCAAGTTAAGGATTACATTGAATTTGATTTTCCGGACACATATATTATCGTGGTAAGTAAGCGCGAAGGGAGACGAAGGCAGATTACTTACCTATTTTGTTGGGCTTTCGTTGATTATTTTCATCATTAGCGTATTAGACCTTATGAGGAAAAAGTATT
>JAYSUY010000553.1:0-4352 GCA_043718855.1 Saprospiraceae bacterium
TCGAAGCGCACGGGATGTGCTGCGTACCACTGCGTTAGAGCCATTTTTTGATGAAATTGTGGATGGCAATCAGAGCCGGAAGCACAAGCCCAACCCGGAGGGGTTCTTGATGGCCGCTGATGCGCTGCGGCTGCGCCCGCAGGAGTGCTTGGTGTTTGAGGACTCAGCGGTAGGTACGCTGGCGGGCATCATGGGGCGGTTTCATGTGGTGGGTATCGGCAGCCCCGAGTATTTGCCGAAGGCGCACTGTGTGATACCGGGTTTCAAGGGCCAGTCTTTCGGGCAGTTGCTGGAAAAAATGGAGTTGGTGACAGGGGAAATGGTGATGAGTGTTGATGAAGTTGATGAGGGTTGATGAGGTTGATTATCAACCTCATCAACCCCTATCAATCTCATCAAACCGTCAAAAAAACACCCCCAGACGCAGGGCCACTAACCCTTGGTAAACTTTGGAGTCTTTCTTTTTCCAGTCGTTGTTTTCGTTCACTGAGCTGTCGCCTGTGATGTCGGTGAATTGCCGCTGAAACGAAAAACCAGTATACACCGTCGCGCTAGTCGCAATCTCATACTCCACACCTGCACCGAGACCCCACGCCAGTGAAAGGCCCTTCACATCATCGCGAATGGGTTCATCTTCTGTGTTCTGGGTGTTGGTGCCGCGTATGTCGCCGATGGCTTTAGTCATAAAACCTAAGGTGAAGATGGGTGCTTCGAGCCAGAATTTCATGCGCGAGTCCTCTCCTGTGCCGAAGCGGGCTTTGAAGCCGAAGGGAATTTCTACATAGTTCAGGCGGTAGTGCAGTTGAGCCCCCCTCGTCAGGGTGTCAAACGACACGCTGCTCAGATCGGAGTCGCCCCAATGCACCGCCTTGTCGTAGTTGCTGATGATGGTACCGCCCTGATTGAAGCCAAAACCGAGGCCGCTGATGAACGCAAAAGTTTGTTCGGGGTTGAGGTAATATTCGCCGGTCACGCCGAGTTTGAGGCCCCAGTTGGAACTGTTGCCCTCTATTTTTTTGTCGTCGGAGCGCAGCCACGACCATGTGGGGCTGGCCTGAAAACCATAGCGAAACTTGCCCGCCTGAGCGGTGGCAACGGCTTGAAAGGCGAACAGAAAGCAGATAAAAAGGGTGATTTTCTTCATGTTGTGTAGTTATTTTGCAGCAAAGTAACGGGGAAATCGCCAGTTGTCACAACCCTCTCTCGAAACCGAAACCTCGTAGGTTTTCAAAACTTGCCTCATCGAACCATCTCATTTTTACCCGTTCCTAAAATCGACGTTTTTTCTTGATGCACCTGCTTTCAAAAACAAATCACATTTTCCTACTCGCTGCGCTCGTGTCGGCAGCCCTTATTTCCGCCTGCGGCGGCAGCCAAGGAACCAAGCCCGACGTGTCGGACATTGCGGTGAAGGTCAATATCCTGCGCTTCGACCAAGCCATATTTGCCATTGATACCAACCAAATGAGCGCGGCGATGGCAAAATTGCAAGCGGAATACCCTACGCTGCTCCCTCTTTTTGCGGGCAACATCATCCAAGACCGCTCCAACCCCGACGAAACTCAGGAGGAGGCCCTGCGCGATTTCGTCTCTATCCCAGAATTGCGCCACCTGTACGACACGGTGCAGCAGGTATACGGCGACCTGCGCAATTTGGAGAAAAACCTCACTCCGATGTTCCAGTACTACCGCTACTATTTCCCCCAAAAACCGGTGCCGCAAGTGGTAGCGATGGTGTCCGAATTTGCCACCGATGCCTTCACCTACGGCGACAGCCTGTGCGGTATCGGGCTCGATATGTTCCTCGGCGAAAACTATCCGGGCTACGACCCAGAGATTTTCCCCGCCTACATCCGCCGCCAGTTTCACCGCGATTACATCCCCGTGCGGCTGGCGCGTGCCTTGGCCCAAAACCTCGCCGATGCGCCTCCCGGCGACCGCCTCATCGACCAGATGCTCTACAACGGCAAAGCACTCTACATCACTGACTTGCTGCTGCCCGACACACCCGACAGCATCAAAATGGGCTACACCCGCGCCCAAATCGAAGGCTGCAAAACCAACGAACAGGCCCTCTGGGCGCGTCTGCTGGAGCAAAACCTGTTGTATTCCACCGATTTCAACACCTTCCGCAAATTAGTGACCCCCAGCCCCAACGCCCCGGTAGCCTTCGCAGAAACCCCCGGCGAAGCCGGCAACTGGCTCGGCTGGCAAATCGTGAAAGCCTACATGAGCCGCCACCCCAACACCCCACTGGACCAACTCCTCCAGATGCACGATGCACAGCAATTTTTGGAACAAGCGAAGTACAAACCGCGCAGGTGAACTAGGAACTATGAACGATGACGTAGGAACTATAAAAAATTACTCCACCCTCCTCCTCGCTTGGCTGCTGAGCCTCGCAGCGGCATCGGCGCAGGTGACGTTCGAGGCGCGGGTGGAGTCGCCCGAAGTGGTGCAAGGCAGCCGGTTTTCAGTGGCTTTTGTGCTGGCCAATGCACAGGGCGGACGGTTCAAAGCACCCGATTTTGGTGGCCTAAAACCGGCGGGAGGTGTATCAGAAATGTTTGGCTCCACCATCACCAACGGCAGGTCCAGCACCCAGTACATTTGGCGCATCGAACTGGAAGCCCCCCAGACAGGCAACTTCATCATCAGCCCGGCCTCGGTGACCGCCGATGGCAAAACGCTGACTTCCAAACCATTGAGCATTCGAGTAGTGAAGCCGCGCACTGGCGGCGGCGGGCCAGTGGTGGTGCCGCCCGGCTCCGATGGGCAGGTTTTCGTTGCCAGCGAATTTGACCGGGCCAGTGCCTACCCCGGCGAGCAGGTCGCTTGGCGCGTACAGGTTTACTACCTGCTCCCCGTCGAACAAGCCGACTTGCTTGAACTGCCGGACTTCGCCAGTTTTTTTCATCGGGAAAAACGCCGTTACGACACGAGCGAGCGCCGCCTTACGCTGAACGGAAAAAAATACCGCGTCAGGACGCTGTACGAGGAAGCCGTTTTCCCGCAGGAAGCAGGCAGTCTCACCGTCGGCCCAGCCACAGCCCGTGTGTTCGTAGAGCGCAGCGGATCGATGGGCGCACTGCTCGGCCCCGTGCCGGTGGTACTGCGTAGCCAGCCCATTAGCCTCACCGTAAAGCCTCTGCCACAACCCATTCCGCCCAATTTTTCAGGCTCTGTGGGTCGCTACGACTGGGAGGTCTCGGCTGACAAAACCGAAATCAGCACCGACGATGCGCTCACGCTGACGCTTGCTTTGCGGGGCAACGGCGATGCGCGGCAGTTCAGTCCGCCCAAACTTTTGCTGCCCACCGGCATCGAGGTCTTCGATCCCAAAACACGCGACGAAGCCGAACAGGAGACCGCCACCGAACTTACCCACCACATCACGCTCGACTACGCGCTGCTGCCCAAAACACTGGGTCGCTATGCCCTCTGGCCGGAGTTCGTTTTTTTCGACCCTGACAGCAACCGTTACCGCACCCTCCGCCCCACCGATTCGCTGCGCATCAGCGTCACGCCCGGCACTCGCTACCAGCCGCCACCCGACAGCCTTGATCAAGCCCAGCAACCACCAGTCCAACAGCCCGGCTTTGGGGACAACTTGAGCAGCCTACTGCGCTCGCCCTTGCTGTGGGGCAGCCTGTTGCTGCCCTTGCTGGCCCTCGGCGCATTCTTTTTTTTCCGAAAAAAGCAGCAGCCCGCAGCGGCGAAAGTGGCAGCCAAGCCACCCACTGCCCCAGTCCCAAAGCCCCCACTGCCCACTGCCCAAACTCAACTGTCCGCTGCTCGTCGCCTGCTCAGCAACACCGATCAGCCCCGCGCTTTCTACGATGCACTCTACCACACCCTGCAAGCGTGGCTTTCGGAGCAACTGCACATCCCGCCCGCCCGCCTGAGCCTACAAGTCGCTCGGCATGAACTTGCCCGCCGCCGCTTACCCGAACAGCGCATCGCTGCCCTGCTCACGGCTTGGCAGACCTGCGAGGAGGCCGTGTTTGCCGGGCAAGCCGACCCAGCACGCATGGCCGAAACGCTGCGACTGGCGGAGGAGGGAATGGGGTAAAATGATAACCGTAAGGCGGCAGCACGTGGCTCACTAAAATTAGTTGGGGTTCTTTCGCAGAGGCGCAGAGCATTCGAAATCTATGACTTTCGCACAACCCCAGAGGGGTTGAACGTGAATAGACCCGGATGCAATCCGGGTTTTATGAATGAATGTGGATCGAGTCGAGACGCGTCTGCAGCCGGACATCGACTTCGGTGCCCGACGGAATTTCACGCATGGTATTTCTGCGGCCTGTTGAGTTGTCGCGGTTGTTGTCGCGGTTCCCAACCGTGTTGTC
>JAYSUY010000554.1:0-1609 GCA_043718855.1 Saprospiraceae bacterium
ATGAGGGGGGGAGGAGGCTTCGCTCTCCGCTTCCCTTCCCAATACCGAGAGCGAACCCTCTCCCCCCCTCATGGGGGGGGCGGGGGGGGCGACCACGAGCACGAGCATTTCCCGCAAGAAATGGAGACCGTAGTGGAGGAATTGCTTTTGGTTTTCTCGACCCAGTTTGGCGAACTCTTCTGTCCAGCGCACCATCTCCACCGCGTTGCCGCGCCAGCAGCGGCGGAGCCAGTCTAGCAGGAGGCGAGCATCGTCGTTGTCGGGGTGGTCGGCCAGTTCGCGGGCTGCGCCGTAGTTTCCGCCAGCCAAAAACGCGATCTGGCGGGCGCGTTCAGCCTCTATGCCGTGCCGCTGGTGTAGGGCATCGGCCACCTCTTCATCGCTCAGCAAGTCGGTTTTTACGAGTTGGCAGCGGGAGAGGATGGTGTTCAGTATCTGCTCTTGATTTTCGGCGACCAGCAGAAAAATGGTCTGCTCTGGTGGCTCTTCGATGAGTTTCAGCAGGCGGTTGCCCTCCTTGCCGAGGTATTCGGGCAGCCACATCACCAAGATTTTGTAGCGGCCCTCGAAGGCTTTGAGGCTCAGTTTTTTCAGGATGGCGTTACACTCCTCCTTGTTGATATTGCCCTGCTTGTTGTCGGCACCGAGCCGCTGGAGCCATGCATTTGCATCAGCGTAGGGGTTTTCGGTTAAAAACGCCCGCCATTGCTTCAAAAAATCGGTGCTGACGGCGTTGGTACCCACCGTCGGGAACGAGAAGTGGATGTCGGGGTGGGCAAAGGCGGCGGCTTTGCGACAGGCGGGGCATTCGCCGCACGCGGAGGTGAGTGAGGAGTGAGGAGTGAGGAGTGAGGGGTGTGCCACGCCGTCGTCAAACAGCCCGCTGGTATCTGCCATTTGCCCTCCGCCGTCCGCCATAATTCGTTCACACTGCAGCATCTGCGCGAAAGCGACGGCGAGTGCGAGGTTACCGCTGCCGGTTGGCCCCAGAAACAGGAGGGCGTGTGGCACCCGGCCGCTGGCGGCGAGCGGTGCGAGGAGCGACTTGGTGCGCTGTTGGCCGATGATGTCTTGAAAAAGCACGTCGTGTGGCGGCGTGGCGTGGCCCGTCGTTCAGGTCAGGGAGGAAGCCAAAAAAGCCAGAGGCGAATGTACGACGGTCAGCGGCGGGCGAGGGAAGGTGAAGGGTTTTCAATAAAAAAACGTGGTCGCGAGGGTGATGGGAAAAGTGTGGCACAACTTGGACTTTGGCACTGAAAATCAGCCGCCTGATATCTATGTGCCACACTTTTTAGCACACGCCCCTACTCTACCACCACCTTCTTGCTCGAAACCAGCACTCCGTCCATCGAAACGGAAACGAGGTAAACGCCTGGGTACAGCGTGCGGGCATCCAAGTACCCAATCGTGCTGCCGGGCTGGATTTCCGCCTCCTGCATCAATTTTCCCGTCAGGTCAAAAAGCCGCACGTCCATTTTTCCCCGCAGCAAACCCTCCACCTGTACGGCAAAAAAATCGCCCGTAGGGTTGGGGAAAACAGCCACTTGGAGGCTTTTCAGATCACTTTCCGAAACAGCCGTCGTGGGGGTGTAAGTCGTCACTGGCTCGC
>JAYSUY010000555.1:0-4343 GCA_043718855.1 Saprospiraceae bacterium
TACCGACATCGCTGATGCCGCTGGTGTGGCTTTGCTCCGCAAAAAAGACTACCCCGCCGCCGTCGCCCGCTACGAGCAGGCCCTCTCCAAAGGTGGCGACAAACGCCCCGGCTACCTCGAGCGATACGGCGACGCGCTCTCCCTCGCCGGTCAGCGTCAGCGAGCGGTGGAGCAGTGGAAAAAAGCGGCTGCGATACAGAAGTCGCCGCAGTTGGAGCAAAAGATTTCGGGGAACTGAGGTGGAAGGGAAACCGAAAAACCGCAAAATGGTAACTGGTTACCACAGGGGCAGCGCCCCGTAATATTTGTAGTAGTAGTAAAATATGGCAAAACCTAGTTGGAGGTGCAGCGCACCGTAACATATTGCGGTGCGCTGCACCTCCAAAAACACATTTTTCTGCTAAAAGGCTACAAATATTTCGCCGCGCTGCGGCCATCTAACCAGTTACGCAAAATGTAAAATTTAAAACCGCAAAAGAGAGCGACAAAACCGCAAAATGTAAAAGTCGTGACACCACGTCGGGCATCACGACCTTTACATTTTGCTGTTTTACATTTTGCGGTTTTGCAGTTTTCCTTTTTACTTCGTCCTTGCCGCTCTAATCAGGAAGTACGCCAGCGCAGAGAAGAACAGCACGCCCAGCAGGTCGTAGCCGCCCGCGCCCAGCATTTCTTTCAGCCCATGCTCGGCACTCACGGTGCCCAACTGCTCCGACAGGCGCACGCTTAGTATCGCTACAATCACCCCGGCCAGTGCGCCGCCCGCCACCAAGCCAGTGGCAAACAAACTGCCCTTGCCCAAGTCGGCATCCTCGACGGCTTCGCCCTTGCGGCGGCCCATCCAGTCCGTCAAACCTTTCAGCGCGCCGCCGATCCAGATGGGCAGCGTGGTGCTTAGCGGCAGGTAGAGGCCGACGGCGAAGGAGAGCGATTTTACCCCACACAACTCCATTGTGATGGCGATAAACAGCCCCACCAGCACGAACTGCCAGTCCAAACTGAACGACAACAGGCCCTTGATGAGCGTCGCCATGAGCGTGGCTTGGGGGGCGTTGTAGGTTTCGCCGATGGCGTGTTGGATGCCTGCGGCTGCTTGTGCAGGTGTGGGTGTGTCCAAGTACAATACCGTAAAACCGATGACTAAAGACGACACGACGACCCCGATGAACAGCGCAATCTGTTGATAACGAGGCGTTGCACCCACAAGGTAGCCCGTTTTTAAGTCCTGAGAAGTCGCCCCGGCATTGGCCGCCGCGATGCAGACCAAGCCGCCCACGACGAGGGCCATTGGCTCAAACACCTTGCCCGTCCAGCCTATGCCGATGAACACTAATGCGGTACCCATGATGGTGGCGATGGTCATACCTGAAATCGGACTGTTGCTGCTGCCGATGATGCCCACGATGCGGCTGGCGACGGTGACAAAGAAAAACCCGAAGATGATGACCAGTACGCCGATCAGCAGTTTGTAGAAAAAATTGTCGCCTGGCATACCCGGAAGTATGGCCATGAGCAGGATGAGCGCAAGCGTACCAATGCCCACCACTTTGAGGCTCAGGTCGTCGCTCGTGCGGGCTACGGCGACTGATTTGTCGCGGTTGCGCAGGTCGCTGATGCTTTCTTTAAAGGTGGAGACGATGGTCGGCAGAGTCTTGATGAGGGTGATGAAACCTGCTCCGGCCACTGCGCCCGCCCCGATTTGGCGGATGTAGGCGCGATAGATGGCATCTGCCAGCTCAGTAAACGTGTGGGTGGCCGGGTCCCAACCGAAGCGGGCGCTGGGTTCCGCGATGTTCATCAGACCCAGTTTGGCGAGTTGCGCGGCGATGGTATCGGGCGGCACCACCGTAGCGAGCAGCGGGATGAGGCCCAGCCAAGCCAGTACGCCGCCAGCCACCAGCACCCCCGCGATGCGCGGCCCGATGATGTAGCCTACGCCCAAGTATTCGGGCGTAATCTCGCCGCTCACTACCCCGGCGGGCAGGTATTTGTTGGCTACGCCGGTGGCCCATTTGGGTGTTTCAGCGATGACGTGAAAGACTTTTTGCAACATCGCGTAGCCGATGGCGAAGCCGAGGCCTTGGTAGGCCATTTTGGCAAAATCTCCACCTTTTTCCCCTGCGATGAGGACGTGGGCGCAAGCCGTGCCTTCGGGGTAGGGGAGGTTGTCATGCTCCTTCACGATGAGCGATTTGCGGAGCGGGATCATCATCAGCACACCGAGTATACCGCCAAAAATGGCGAGCATCAGGATGGTGAAATAGTTGAAGTAGCCCTGCCCAATGCCTTCGCTGAGGAACAAAAACGCTGGCAAAGTGAACACTACCCCTGCTGCTACAGATTCGCCCGCAGAGCCTGTGGTCTGGATGATGTTGTTCTCCAAAATAGTGGTGCCCAGAAATTTGCGACCCAGCGAGATAGCCAGTACGGCAATCGGGATGGAGGCCGAAACGGTGAGGCCTGCCTTCAAAGCCAGATACACGGTGGCTGCTCCGAACAGGATGCCGAACAGCGAACCGAGCACGATGGCTCGAACAGTAAACTCTTTGACGGAGGTGTTTTCAGAAGCGATGTAGGGCTTGAAGTCGGTGTTTCCCATGAAATGAACGGTGGGTGATGAAAGGTGAACGATACATTTTCAACCGTCCAACTTTTCGTGACCCCCATCCGCTCCATCTAAGCCTATGTTATTCAGGCACAGCGCGTTCAAAAAAAACGAAGCCGTTTTTTCGGTACAACTCGCGGCAGTGGGAGAGGGTGGGCAGTTCGTCGAGCCGGTTGATTTTGGCGACAAAGTACACCTTTTTGTGAGGGCTGCCATGCGCGAGATTTTCGTAGTCGTCCACCGTCGTATCGGGGCCTACGGGCTGCTTGCAGGTGTAGAACAGGTGGGCGTAACTTTTGAATCCGATGGGCTTCACATAGCAGTCTTCACCGCATTTGCTTTGATAAAACTCAATGGTAGCCCGTTGCGAGTAGCCCTCGATGTTCTGCACGATCAGCAACAGGGTGCCCGCCGTGAACACTGCTCCGCCCGCAAACACCGTTTGTGCCGCTTGCCAAAAGCGAAATTTTGACCAATGAACTGCCGCCACAATACTCGATACAGCCAGCACCAAGCCGGGCAGGCTCTGCCAAAGCGACCACTCCACCTGTGCGTCCAAGTTGGCTGCCCCGAAGGCATCTTTAGAAAAAAGTGGTTTCAGCAGTTCGATGTGCTGGCCCAACCAGGGCAGGGCAGCCACCGCCAAGCCCAACGTCACGCCGAGCGTAGGCAACAGGATTTGGACGATTTTGGGCCGCACATCCCAGCGTACGGCCCGCCACAGCGTGAGGGCACCCAGATAGGTGAGCGGGAAGTAGGCCAGCGAAGAGTAGTGGGCGATTTTGGTGCGCACGAGGCTGAAGAGTATCAGCACAACCCAGAACAGCAACTGCATCCAAGTGGCGAAGTCACAACGCTTGCAGGAGGCTAAGGTGTTGGTTTCCAGTTCTTCTGCCTGACAAGAGTGGTCGCCCCACAGGTTGGCAATGGCAAACACCGATACGGGAAAACAACCGAGCAGCAACACCACGAAGTGATAGCCGAAGAATCCACCGTGACCGCTGTCTGGCGTGGCGAACAGCCGCACCTGATAGGCCAAAAATTCTTGCACAAACCAAGTACCGTGCATAGCCACTTCCGCTCCAAACCAGAGCAGCGCAGCCCCCGCAGCCGCAGCCGAAAACAAGGCTACGTGTTGTAAATATCCCTTCCCCCGAAACCGGTAACGAGCCCAGTAAAGTAGCAGCACCAATACGACGATTAAGTAAGCCGTTGGACCTTTGGTCAGCACAGCCAGCCCCAACAAACTGCCGCCCAGTACCAAGTATCGGTAGCGGAGCCACCAAGATTTTCGGTTTTTGTCGTTGCTAAAAAACTGCCAACGAAACTCGATAAACCCGTATAAGCCGCAGAAAATGAAGAAGTTGAACCAAGGGTCGATGATGCCGCTGCGAAAGTAGAGGTGCGGCAACAGGCTACCGAGCCAAGCCAGTGCCCAGAGCCAACCAAACATCCGGTCGTGCAGGCGATTGCCGATATGGAATACGAGCAGCAAGGTGGCCCAGCCGCACACGGCATTGGGGAGTCGGGCAGCAAATTCGCTCACGCCAAACAGGCTCATCGAAGCGGCTTGCATCCAGAGAAATAGTGGGGGTTTTTCCCAAAAAGGCTCAAAATCAATCTGCGGGCGCATCCAGTCGCCGGTGAGCAACATCTCACGAGCGCACTCAGCAAAGTTGATCTCATCCCAGTCGAACAGGTGTACAAGACCCAGACAGGGAAAGAAAAACAACAAGGC
>JAYSUY010000556.1:0-4339 GCA_043718855.1 Saprospiraceae bacterium
TTCTGAGGTCTTTCCATTTTTGAAGGTTCGCATCCAGTGTGCTTGGACTTTGCCTTTTACGGTCGCGCCTTTGCTCCACTGGTCAGTGTTCAGTATCAATTTTTGTCTTTCAAACCCTTCCTGTACATACTCTGTATCTGGGACAGGAGACGAAGATTTGTACTGGTATTTGAACTTGTGCTGAACTGCCCAGACCGTCAATGCTGCGTACCCGTCAGCCCCTTCATGGTAAATCTCAAATTTCAAAGTGTCATTTTTCAAAGCGGCTCGGCAGAAAGGGAGCGTGTCGGGCCAAATATGGGTAGCGCAGGTTGAGTTGTGTATCAGGTGCAGGGTGTCCGATGGCGAAATCGTATCGCCGAGCGTGTTTTCAAAACTGCCTTCGTACAAAATCATGTACCAGGGATAACTCCATTTGCTGGAATCAATGGCTGGGAAACTATCAGCAGGGCTTATTTCCAAAGCACCCCAATATGACTTTCCAACTCGGCAAGCAAGCAGCAAGGCTGTGACAAAAAATCCTATGAGAAGCAGTGTTTTCATTGAAAATCAAGCCGCTTTCATCGCTTCCTCTGCCCGCTTAATACTCTGTTCCTCCTTCCACGATTTCCACCTCGGCCCCATCACGGCGTTCATGCCCTTGTCGATCACGAAGTGGCGGGCGATGTTCCAGAGGCCCTTCGCTTGGGTGGCCACCGAGTCGCGGCTGCGGAGGCTGATGGAGTATCCGCCGTCCATGTACACGATGTAGTGCCACCACATGGAGGGGATGAACAGCGTTTCGCCGTGGTACAGGATGGTCTCGTGGCCGACGGCTTTGCGGAGGGCGGGGTATTTGTCGTAGTCGGGCTGGAGCGGGTTGATGTGGCTCTGCACGGTGTACGGGTGCTGGTAGAGGAAGGGGTTTTGGCCTTGATCGAACAGCACGATGTGCTTGCGCGTCCAGAAGTGGGTGTGGAACACGTTGGAGCAATCGATGTCGTAGTGGAGGTTGGTGACGGCTCCGGCTCCGCCAAAAAACATGAACGGGTAGTTGTCCACCCAGCCGTCGCAGATGGTCGGGTTGCTCACGTCGGCGGTCAGTTCTTTGGCGTGATCGAGCACATTCCAGAGGAAGATGCGGTACTCCGTCGGGCCTTTCTGGATGAGGTCAAGGTACTCCCGGAACTTCATGGTCATGCCGCTTTTCATGTAGTTGGGGCCGGGCTTGTGGTAATCAGGCCCTACCACGGGTACTTCGAGGTCGCCGAGGTTTTCTTTAAAAAACTCAAACGTCCACTTTTTCATGGCGGGCCAATCCTTCGCCAAATCGGTGAAAACGACGGGTTTTTTCGGTTTCAGGTATTGCTCGATAAATTCGTCGCGGGTGAGGCCAGTGCGGCGCTCGATGGGTATAAGTTGCATGCTACAGTTGTCGGTTGTTGATTTGTGGGCGGCTGGGATTAGGGCTAAAAAACGTCAGGCTGTTCGATATTGGAGGTTCGGCTTCAAGTCGAACCTTTAATCTGAACAACTTCAAACGTTCGAACTTTCCAACGCCTTTTCCTCCATAAACCCCTGCGCCTCCATCCACGAGTCGCTGAAAAATTTGGTGACATACTTTGAGCCGTGGTCGCTGAACAGCAGCACCACCATATCGGTTTCCGTCAATTCATCCTGAATCTGATCGAGGGCTTGGAGTGCTGCGCCGCTGCTATAGCCCACCATCATGCCTTCCGTGCGGGCCAGTTCGCGGGCGCGGAGGGCGCTGTCCTTGTCGGTCACTTTCACGAAGCGGTCAATCAACTCGAAGTCCATGTTGGCCGGTATGATGTTCTTGCCCGTGCCTTCGATGCGGTAGGGATAGATTTCTTTTTCGTCGTAGATGCCCGTCTCGTGGTACTTTTTCAGCACTGAGCCGTAAGCGTCCACACCGATGATTTTGAGATCAGGGTTTTGCTCCCGAAGGAAACGGCCTGCGCCGCAGAGCGTACCGCCCGTGCTGGCGCTGCCCACGAGGTGCGTGATACGGCCCTGTGTCTGCTCCCAGATTTCGGGGCCAGTGCTGAGGTAGTGCGCCTCGCCGTTTTCGGGGTTGTAGTTCTGGTTGATGTAGTACGCCCCCGGGATTTCTTTGGCCAGCCGCTCGGCCATTTTGTAGTACGATTCCGGGTCGCTGGGCTTGGCCTCTTGCGGGCAGAGGATCACCTCTGCGCCCATAGCCCGCAGGTTGTTCATCTTGTCTTCCGAGATTTTGCTCGTCACTGTCAGCACACATTTGTAGCCCTTGATGGCGGCTACCATAGCGAGGCTGAAACCCGTGTTGCCGCTTGTCGCGTCCACCACTGTGCCACCAGGCTTGAGTTTGCCCAGTCGTTCGGCCCGCTCAATCATGTGCAGCGCGATGCGGTCTTTTGCGCTCAAACCAGGGTTGAAAGCCTCCACTTTGGCATAAACGGTAGCCTGAATGTGCAGCACGATGTTGTTCAAGCGGATCAGCGGGGTCTTGCCGATTGTTTCGAGAATGTTGTTGAATACCATGCTGGGAGACTTTTTTTTTGTGAAAACTATTTGCTGTTGGCTTTTAGCCATTGGCTCTTAACTGTTGGCTGTTGGCTAATGGCCAATGGCTAACAGCCAATAGCCTGCCGCCTATCTACGAAATCCCTTCTGTGCGCCGCCTCCCATGCCCATCGGCATCCCCATTTTGCCCATTGGAGAGTTAGCCATCTGGTGCATGAACTTGCGCATATCGTTGAAGTTTTTAACAAACAGGTTGATCTGCTCTAATGACTGGCCGCAGCCCAGCGCGATGCGCTTTTTGCGGCTGAGGTTGAGCAGATCGGGGTCTTTGCGCTCCTTCGGAGTCATGCTGTACACGATGGCTTCCACCCGCACCAGTGCTTTATCGTCGATGTTCACATCTTTCATGGCCTTGCTCATGCCGGGTATCATGCCGAGCAGGCTTTTCATGTCGCCCATCTTTTTCACCTGTTGCATCTGCGCGAGGAAGTCGTTGAAGTCGAACTTGTTCTGCTTCATCCGCTTCTCCAGGCGCTTAGCCTCGTCCTCGTCGAAGTCCATCTGGGCCTTCTCCACCAGCGACACAATGTCGCCCATGCCGAGGATGCGCTGCGCCATGCGGTCGGGATAAAACACATCCAGCGCGTCCAGTTTTTCGCCCTGCGACACAAATTTGATGGGCTTGCCCACCGTGTATTTCACCGAAAGGGCCGCACCGCCGCGTGTGTCGCCGTCGAGTTTGGTGAGCACCACGCCGTCGAAATTGATGCGTGTGTTGAACGCCACAGCCGTGTTGACTGCATCCTGACCGGTCATAGAGTCCACCACGAACAGCGTCTCGGTAGGCTGGATGGCGGCTTTGATCGCAGTCACCTCGTCCATCATCACCTCGTCTACCGCTAAGCGACCAGCCGTGTCCACGATGACCACATTGTGGCCGTGCGCTTTGGCGTGGGCGATGGCGTTCTTGGCGATCTCGACCGGGTTTTTATTATCGAGTTCTTTGTAAATCGGCACTTTGATGCTCTCCCCGAGCACCGTCAACTGGTCGATGGCCGCCGGGCGGTACACGTCGCAAGCCACTAATAGGGGCGACATTTTGCGCTGTTCTTTCAGGTACTTGGCTAATTTTCCTGAAAAAGTGGTCTTGCCCGAACCCTGCAAGCCCGCCACCAGCACCACTGCCGGGCCGCCCTTCACGTTGATGCCCACGCTCTGGCCGCCCATCAGTTCGGTCAATTCGTCCATCACGATCTTGACCATCAGTTGGCCGGGGTTCACGTTTTTTAGCACGTTCTCCGTGCCCAGCGCCTTGTCTTTCACCCGGTCGGTGAATTCCTTGGCGATCTTGTAGTTCACGTCGGCCCCCACCAGCGCGCGGCGGATTTCCTTAATGCTCTCCGCGACGTTGAGTTCCGTGATTTTGTTGTTGCCGCTCAGGACTTTGAACGCGCCTTCCAGGCGTTCGCTTAGGCTTTCAAACATCTTGTCTTGATTATTTTAGGGGCAAATTTCTAAAAACTTTGGGTTTCTCGCAGTATTGTTCACCTAAACTTGACACATCTTGAAAGCAAGACACCAACTTTTTGCCCTGATCATGGGCTTCGTTCTGACGTTTTTTGGAGCCTTGTTCAAATTGGAAAGTTGGTCAGACAGCGGCGAAATACTGCTCAAAAGCCACCTGTTCGCTGCAACGTGTTTAAAAAATACTGGCCCACGCCCCCAAGTTTTCAGGGTGCGGCGCGGTCGGTTTGGATGTGGACATTGGCCATTGGAAACTGACCCAAAAATCAGTGCCGCCCAGCAGCACGAATGGTAAGACGAAAAGCATCCCAGT